>JAZQYE010000087.1:0-3186 GCA_045633385.1 Eubacteriales bacterium
CAATGCGTGCTTTCCTCCACGTAGGGATGCTCGAACAGACCGCGATCAAATTTGAGCTTTAATACGCGCAAAACAGCCGCATCAAGCTCCTCCTCCTTTAAAATACCGCGCGCAACAGCATCGATCAAACGCTCCACGGCGTCATCCAACAGCCCCATATCAACGCCTGCACGCAAAGCAGTCGCCGCCGACGTTGCCGTGTCCCCCGTCACGCAATCAAGACAGTTGATTGCCAACGCATCCGACATCACAACGCCTTCAAAGCCAAGCTCGCAACGCAAAACATCGTTCAAAAGCTTGGAATTTGCACAGCATTGCACACCGTCGATCTCGTGATAGGTCGCCATGACCGACTCGGCACCTGCCCTGACGGCGGCACGAGCGGGCGGCAAATGAATTTCGCGCAATTCTCGCTCGCCAATGCTTGCCGCACTGGCGTTAATGCCCCCCGTCGTTTCCCCTTGCGCGCAAAAATGCTTTGCCACAACCGAAACACCCTGTGAGCGAATGCCGCCCACAACGGCACTTGCCATTTGTGAGGCGAGATACGGATCCTCGCCAAAGGTCTCTTCTCCTCTGCCCCAGCGCGGATCTCTGAGCACGTCCATAACCGAAACAAGGGCAAGATCGACCCCCATCTCGCGCATCTGCTTGCCGCAAACCTCAAATGCTTGCTCAACGAGTGAGGGCGAGAAGGTGGAGGCAGAAGCCAGAGACACAGGTAACAGATACCCATCCAACGCTTGATGCCCGTGTGGACATTCACTTGTAAAAAGCACCGGAATGCCCAAACGGGAGTGCGAGATCACGTACTCTTGAATGCGGTTGCGCGTGCGAATGGCAAGTGCACCATCCAAGCCGCTTTCAAAATCCTTTTCTGCCCACGGGTCTGCGCGAAACAAACCGTAAATCGCGCCAATGCCGCCAAAACGCTCTACCTCGCGGTAAAAATCGTCGGAAAGAACGATCTCCTCTCCGCGTCGCTCGTAAATGCGAAAGCCGTACAGCGATTGCGTCAGCTGTCCAACCTTTTCGCACAAGGTCATTCGTTGCAGCAGATCCTTGGCTCTCTCATCAGAGGTAAGCCGAGGATTACGATAAGCTTCCATAAAACGTCTTTCCATCCAATCAAATCAGTCCGTCGTCCACACAATGCTCTATAAACTCGGCAAAGAGTGAGTTGGGCCAGGTAAACCACTCGCGCGTATAGCGTGCGGGAGCGTCGGCATCAAAGCCCTCGTGCAGGTATCCCGTATCGGCATCGGTAGCAACGATCATATCCAGCATCTCGCGTTTTTCTTCCCGGCTCAACGCAGTCATTCCCTGCATCACCAATGCCATGTGCCAGATATAGTTCTTTGGCGTGTGGCGCGAGCCAATGCCGCGTGCGCATTTCCCCTCAAAATAGTACGGGTTCTCGGAGCTGAGCAAAAAGCGGCGCGTATTTTGGTAAAGCTCGTCCTCGGCGTCTGCATATCCAATGTAAGGAATGGAGAGCAGACTTGGGATATTGGCATCGTCGATAAGCGAATAATGCCCCATGCCGTCGGTCTCGCAGGCATAGATCTTACCGTACACCTCGTGCTCCACTACGCAATAGCGTTGAATGCCCTCGTCGATCTCTGCCTTGATGGCAAGACATTCGCAGGAGAGTGCAGAGCTCTTGCAGACCGTCTCCAGCATTTCCGCCATATAGTCCAGCACCACGGAGGCAAACATTTCGGAGGCGGTCAGATAACCGTACTCACAGCCGTCGTCGCTGGGGCGGAAGCCCGTCCACACCATACCCGTATGCGCAACGGGAGTTCCGAGTCCCTCGTTGGGGATCGTATCCCATGCAACGCGCACGTTGGGACGAATAAAGCGATAAGGCGATTGCTCGTTGTGGTTTTGCTCGGTGCGCATGACCTGCAGGACTACGCGCGCGGCATCCTCCAAGACCTCCTTGACAAAGGCATCGTCGCCGCTCTCCTTCCAATACAGGTAGAGCAACCGAATGGGATAGCAGAGCGAATCCAGCTCGTATTTGCGCTCAAACACCCACGGATCGTTGCGCGGCAGGTCATCGATATGTCCCTTGCCGTTTGCCTCACGGTTGAAGGCGTTGGCATAAGGATCGATGGAAAGATACGTCAGCTGACGGCGAATCACACCCTTGAGCACAGCGCCGACTTCTGCATCCTTGGCAAGTGGCAAATAGTGCGTGACCTGTGCCGCAGAATCGCGCAGCCACATAGCGGGAATATCCCCCGTCAGAACGAAATACGTGCCGTCCTCGCAGGGCTGAAGCGCCGTTTGCACGGTATGTAAATAGCAATTGCGATACATTTGGCAAAGCTTGGGATATGCCTGCAGGCGTTTTGCATAAGACTCCACGCGTTCGGTGATCGCATTTGGAATATTCATGATCATTCTCCTTTCTCTTGCGCAAGAACGAGACCGATCTCGTTCACGCCAAACGAAACACTTTGATAATTGGAGGTGTAGTTGCTTGCGATACCGCCCTTCCACGCTCCCCTTTGGGTAAAGATAGACGGATTTACGCTATCGGGCTCTGCCTTCGGCTTCCAATGGTGAGGACCGTACAGGTTGCGCAACGAGGAGCGCAAAACGATCTTGACGTCGTTCTTGCCTGCGTGTAAAAGATCCCCGATCTCGCAACGGTCATCAAACAGAATATCACGGCGCGTACCGTTTACGGTCACCTCTGCCGCCAAAAATCTGCCCGACAGTGCAAGATAATGTTTGCCGCTTTGGAGCTCGTTCGCCTCGATCACACCGCACGCGGTGAGCGTACCGTAAAAGAAGGGATAGCCCTGCGATGCAAGATCGGCGTTCAGCTGTGGCAAACGACCTGCTCTCGGCAAGATCACGTGCTTATCGCCAAGCAGAAACTCACCGCGCAAAAAGCTGGTTTCGATATGCGTATCGTAATAAAGGCAATTGCGCAGACTTTCGGTTGCGTTGGGGTTAAAGAGCGCGTAATTCACGCCCTTGTGCTGACGGTAATTGAATACAAAGGTCAATACGTTCTCCCCCTCGACCATTGCATCGTACAACGACGCCTCCAGATACAGGGGGTCAAATCCGCTCGGCTCAAATTTGAGTGCTTGACCGTTGAGGGTCGCCGCAACGAAGCCACACTCGCTCATCAGCGTCAACGGCAGTTTTTCACGCACGGTAAAG
>JAZQYE010000088.1:0-19327 GCA_045633385.1 Eubacteriales bacterium
CGGCTCGATCCTTGCCGCCATTCACGGAGTGAAAAAACGATCCTACCGTGGGGGAAAGCCTTGCCCAAGGGCTTCCCCCACTCTTTTTTCTCCGCTTGCCCCTTGCCTCTTTCCCGTCATTCCCGCCTCGCGCCCTCATTATAGCACCCCTTTTCGTGCCAACCTGTGCCATTTCATGCCACGTTGTGCCACTTTTGAAAATTTTTTTGAAAGGGCAAAAATTTTTTTGCGCTATCTCGTGGAGTGAGGCGGAGCCACGGGGGCGGAGCTCTATCACACAGAGCTCGGCAGAGTCACGATGCAGGGCACTCTCGCATGGAGCTCGGCGGAGCCTCAATGCGGAGCTCGGCGGAGCCTTGGTGTACAGCACTCTCCCGCAAGCTCGGCGGAGCCTCAATACGGAGCCGCCTTATCACGTGCGCGCATACGCACGCGCGCCTTTTTCTCTACTATGCTCCGCTATAGCTCCGCTTAGCTCCGCTTTTCTTAGCTTATCTTTGCTTTGCTCTGCTATGCTCTGCTAGCTTGAAGGGTACCTTGAAGGGTACCTTGGAGGGTACCTTGGAGGGGGCCTTGAAGGGCACCTTAAAGGATGCCTGCAAAAATACCCCTTACAGAGAACAAAAAAAAGAGAGGATCTCCGCTCAGAGATCCTCTCTTTTGTGTTGTTGGAAATCAAGCATCCTTCTTGACGTCCAGCACCTGTTTTCCGTTATAGAAGCCGCAAACCTTGCATACGCAGTGGTTCTTTACGAATGCATCACATGCAGGGTTGGAGCACTTGTTCATGCCGGGCAGGGTGAGCTTGCTGTTATTGGAGCGTCTCTTGTCTCTGCGCGCGGACGATACTTTTTTCTTCGGTACTGCCATGTCTACACCTCCTCTTACTTATCTTCCTCATTTTTGTCAAACAGCTTCTTCAGCACGGCAAGCCGCGGATCCGGTTCCGTAGTCGGACAGCCGCAATCGCCAAGGCGACGGGGCTTTCCGCATTTGGGACATAGGCCGGGGCAATCCTCTTGGCAGAGAAAACGCATGGGGAATGAAAGAAGCAACTCCTCGCGGATCGCTTCGTCAAGATCGAGCCTGCCGTCTTCAATGACCGCATACTCATCCACGTTCTCCTCCAATTGTTCTTCCGTGAGGGTCCCCTCCGCAGCGACCGTCCGTTCAAGCTGAACGGCAAAGTCTCCGCTGACGGACTCCAGACAGCGCGCACACTCGGTGCGATACGCAACGCTTGCCGTTAGAGTCAGGTGCATATAGCCTGCCTCATCGGTCACGTCGCCTACCACGTGTGCATCACCGTCGAATTCCGCACCATCCGGAAGATCGGGCGTGAGCATATAATCGATGTGAATATGATCTGTTTCGCCGCGAAGCATCGGACGCATATCCAAAATCATACGCTAAACCTCCCATTTTCGGTTGACATAAAATGCGACATCTAATATTATAACCGCTTTATACGCTTTTGTCAATAGTTTTTTTACAATTTTCCGCTCATTTTTTTGCACACGGGCAAATTTTATCGGTTTCTTTGCTCCAAAATCACAAACTCGCCGCGCAAAAGCTTAATGCACGAGGAAATCGGCGCGCCGCTCAAGGCATTTTGCCATTCCCCCTCAAATTCAAATTCACAGCACTCTCCCACGTTTGCCGCAACGATGATGCGCTCCCCGTCTATATCGCGTTCAAAGGCAATGCCGTGCTCGTCGTGCGCCAAAAAACGGAACTCTCCACACGCCAGCGCCCGACTGCGCTTGCGCAATGCGCCGAGTGCGCGGTAGTGCGACAACAGCTCGGCATCCTCTCTGCCCCACGGAAAAGGCATACGGCAGAAGGGATCGTGATAGCCCTCCAGCCCCACCTCGTCGCCGTAATAGACCGACGGAACGCCAAACACGGTAAACTGCAGTGCCGATGCCATTTTCAGCATTTGAACGGCACGTGCGCGAGCCTCGGCGGAAAGGCGCAGGTGTGCCAGCTCGTCGTTGGTGCACTCGTCCCCCCTGCCGTCATCTCCCAGCGCGGTGAGAATGCGCTCGGTATCGTGCGTGCCGAGCAGGTTCATCAGGCTGTGGCAAACACTGCGCGGATAAGAGGCGTAAAGCTCGGTGAGAATATGATAAAAGGTTTCGGCATCCTCGTACTTGAGCAACGCCAGCACCGCGTTGCGGAAGGGATAATTCATCACACTGTCGAGCTGTCTGCCCCCAAAATAGCGGCGACGCTTGCCGTACGCGATCTTATCGGCGGCGTTTTCCCACACCTCACCGATGATCAGTCCCTCCCCGTTCGTTGCTTGCTTGACCGTTTCTCTCATCTCGTCCAAAAAATCGTCGGAAAGCTCGTCGGCAACGTCCAAGCGCCAGCCGTCCGCTCCGCGCTTGAGCCACCGCTCGATGATACCGCCCTCGCCCGTAAAATAGCGGCGGCAATCCTCATTTTGATGATCGAGCCGCGGCAGGATCTCAATGTTCCACCAGCAATCGTAGGAGTCGGGGAAGGAACGGAAGAAATACCAATCGTAATAGGGCGATTGCGGCGACTGATACGCCCCCACCTCGGCGTAGCTTCCGCGGCGGTTAAAGTAGCGGCTATCGTCACCCGTGTGATTGAAAACGCCGTCGAGAATGACCCGCATTCCGCGCCCGTGCGCCTCTTGAATGAGTTGGTCAAATGCTTCCTCACCGCCCAAAAGACTGTCGATCTGCTCGTAATCCCCCGTATCGTAGCGGTGATTGGAATACGCGCGAAAGACGGGCGAAAGATAGAGCACCGTAACGCCCAGAGATGCAAGATAATCCAATTTTTGCGTCACGCCCCACAAATTGCCGCCAAAAAAGAGGTTGTTTGCAAGTGACTCGCCGTTGCGCTTGGCGTACTGCGGAATGCCGTTTTGCCAATCGGGATCGATCGAGCCGTCGCCGTGCAGATGCGCCTCACCCTCGCCGCGACAGAAGCGATCGACAAACACGTGATACATCGTGCCGCCGTGAAACCACGCAGGCGTTTCAAAATCCTTTTCGTACACCAAAAGGCGGAACTTATCTCCGCTCTCGCGCTCAAAGGCGACGTCCTCGTTGTTGGGCGTTTGCGAAAACAGCGTATCCCAGCCGCGCACCAGCAAAAATTCGTAGTAGAAAAGACCGCATCCGCGCCCCTTACAAAGCGCGTCGGTATCCAGCTCGAGCGTATAAGTATCGGTTGCACCGACCGTGTCGGTAAATTGCAGAGGAAGATCCACGCTCGCCTCTCCGTCGGCGGCAATGCGGCAGACCACAGCAGCAGCCCCCATACTGCGCGGCACGCGCAAAAAGTAGGTGATGACCGTTCCGCACGCTACCGCGCCAAGCATTGCCACGGGCTTGCCCGCGACCTGCTTTTCGATCACGACCGGCTCCTCGCGTTCGATCTCCTCGTTTAAACGTATCAGCATTGGTAAAATGACCGTTACGGGGAAAGCCTCACACCGAGCCCTTCCCCGTAATCCTTTCTTTTCGTCTTATTTGACTTTTTTGAGCTTCCAGATTCTTTGTGCGTACTCCTCAATGGAGCGGTCTGCGGCAAATTTTCCTGCCGCCGCAATGTTGAGCAACGACATACGGTTCCATCTTGCCTTATCCTGATATGCCTCGATCATTTGACGACGGGTCTGATAGTAGGACTCGAAATCTGCCAGACACATATAGGGGTCTGCCACGCCGTGACCGTTGTTGAGCAGGTACGATGCGATATCGGCAAAGGACTCGCCCGCAAAACCCGTGGAAAGATAATTGATGATGCGCTTGAGACGCTCGTTGGAGATATAATAGTTTGCCGCGCCGTAGCCATCGAGCCAAAGCTGCTCGACCTCGCTTGCGGTCAAACCGAAGATGAACATATTCTCAGCGCCCGTTGCCTCTTGCATCTCAACGTTTGCACCGTCGAGCGTGCCGATGGTGAGCGCACCGTTGATCATCAGCTTCATACAGCCCGTTCCGCTCGCTTCCTTACCCGCCAAAGAGATCTGCTCGCTGATCTCTGCCGAGGGAACGAGTGCCTCAGCCATGCTGACGCTGTAGTTTTCCAAAAAGACTACGTTAAGCTTTTCCTTGATCTTGGGATTTTGGTCGATATCCTTGCTGATCATGCAAAGCAGCTTGATGATGCGCTTTGCCATATCGTAGCCGGGTGCCGCCTTTGCGCCAAAGATAAAGGTCTGCGGTTGCATCTCGATGTCGGGATTCTCCTTCAGGTCAAGGTACAGACCAATGATGTTGAGTGCGTTGAGAAGCTGACGCTTGTATTCGTGCAAACGCTTGATCTGCACGTCAAACACCGAGTGAGTATCGATCAGCTTGCCCGTCTTTTCGCGCACAAGGTTGGAAAAACGGATCTTGTTCTCATGCTTGATGGCGCGTACACGCTCGCGTACCGTCTCATCGTCGGCAAACTTTGCAAAGTTTGCAAGCTCCTCGGGGCGGTGACGGTAGTCGGTGCCGATGCACTCGTCCAGGAGCGCGGCAAGCTTGGGGTTGGAGTAGCACAGCCAACGGCGGTGTGCCACGCCGTTTGTAACGTTGTCAAAGCGTTCGGGGTACATGCGGTAAAAATCCTTAAAGGTGGAATCCTTCAGAATGCTCGAATGCAGCTCGGATACGCCGTTGATGGAGTGCGAGCCGATGACCGACAGGTTTGCCATGCGCACCTGACCGTAACCGATGACGCTCATGTGCGAGATGCGGTTCCAGTTGCCCGGGAATGCCGACCACGCATCACGGCAGAAGCGCTCGTTGATCTCCTTGACGATCATATAAATGCGTGGGAGCTTGAGGCGGAACAGATCCTCGTTCCAGGTTTCAAGTGCCTCAGGCATAACGGTGTGGTTGGTGTAGGAGACCGTACGGGTAACGATGCTCCACGCCTTTTCCCACGAGAAGAAATAATCGTCGATAAGAATGCGCATCAATTCGGGAATGCAGAGCGCGGGGTGGGTATCGTTGATATGAATGGCTACCTTATCGGGCAGGTTATCCAACGTACCGTAAACCGCCATGTGGTCGCGAATGATGCTTTGAATGGATGCGGACACAAGGAAATACTGCTGAGACAAGCGCAACAGCTTACCCTCGGTGTGGTTATCGGAAGGGTAGAGCACCTTGGAGATGATCTCCGCATTGGTGCTCTTTTCCAATGCCTGCGTGTATTGCCCCTGCGTAAACAGGCGCATATCGAATTTTTGAGTGTTGCGCGCTCTCCACAAACGGAGCTGGCTGACGGCAGAGCTGTCGGCACCCGAGATCATCATATCATACGGAACGGCTTCCATCTCCTCGCCGTCCTCGTAAATGATCTCGCAATGTCCGTCGCTCTTCCATTCCTCTCTCACCCTGCCGCCAAAGCGTACCTTGTAGGTGCGGTCGGTTCTCGGAACCAGCCAGACCTCGCCGCCCGGAAGCCAGACGTCGGGGGTCTCGACCTGAATGCCGTCCACGATCATCTGCTTGAACAAGCCGTACTCGTAGCAGATGGAAAAGCCCGTAGCGGGATAATCGAGCGAGGAAAGGGAGTCCATAAAGCAGGCGGCAAGTCTTCCAAGACCGCCGTTGCCAAGACCTGCATCGGGCTCGCATTCGTACAGATCGTCCAGTCGGAAGCCGAACGAAGCGAGGGCTTTTTCATACGCTCCCGCAAGTCCTAAGTTGCAAAGGTTGGTCTTGAGCGAGCGACCGAGCAAAAACTCCATGCACATATAGTACACGCGCTTGGCGCCTGCCTTGTTGACCTTCTTTTTGTATGCCGAGCGCTTTTCGCTGAGAATGTTCTTGACCGTGATAGCCGCCGCCTTATACATTTGATCGCGCGACGCCTCTTGGGCAGTACATCCGAAATGACGCTGCAATACGTTTTCGATCAGCTCCTTGACCTCTGCGCTGTTGGGATTGTAATTCATGTTTTAAAAGCCTCCGTTTGGGGTATGGTATCAAAGTTTTATGGGGTAATCGGTTTAAAGCTGTGCGTACATTTCCAAATACTTGTCGGCAGATGCACGCCAGGAGAAATCGGTCTCCATGATCTTGCGCACCAGCTTTTTGCGCAACGTGGGGGTGTTCCACAGATCGATCGCCGCCTCGGTGCGCTCCTTCAGCTCTGCGGCGCTGTAATTGGCAAAGGTAAAGCCGTTGCCGCAAATGACGTTGCCGTCCACCCAATAGGGCTTGATGGAGTCGTACAAGCCGCCCGTTTCGCGCACCACGGGAATGGCACCGTAACGGGATGCGATCATTTGCGAAAGTCCGCAGGGCTCGCTCTTGGAGGGCATGAGGAAGATATCGGTTGCCGCATAGATACGCTTGGAAAGATCACGGTCGTAGGTGATCAGCGCGCGTACGCGATCGGGATATGCAGCCTGTAGCTCCAAAAACAGCTTTTCGTAGCGTTCCTCTCCCTTGCCGAGCACGATCAGCTGTACGTCGTTTTGCTCGACAATGCTCCAAATGCAATCTGCCACGATGTCCAAGCCCTTGTGAGATGCCAGACGGGTGATGAGCGAGAGCATGGGAACGTCCTTGCGTTCGGGCAAGCCGACCTCCTTTTGCATGGCGAGCTTGTCCTTGTTCTTACCCGCCATGCGCGTGGGGGTAAAGCCTGCGGCGATGGCAGAATCGTCTTCGGGATCGTAGTAGGTGTAATCGATGCCGTTGAGAATGCCGCGCAGCTTGTATGCGTTACGCGCCAAGCAATGCTCCAAGCCGTGTGCGTACTCGGCAGTGCGGATCTCCTCGGCGTAGCGCGGGCTGACCGTAGAAACGAGGTCGGCGCACTCGATCGCCGCCTTCATCAAATTGATGCAGCCGTCGTGCTCCATCAGGGAATGCTCGTTCTCACCCAAGGCGAAAATATCGCCCAGAATGGCAAAATCGTAACAGCCCTGATACTCGATGTTGTGAATGGTAAACACCGTACGGATCTTTTCAAATCCGGGGTGAGAACGGTACAGACAGTTGAGATACACCACCGTCAGAGCCGACTGCCAATCGTGTGCGTGCAAAACGTCGGGATAATAATCCAGATGCTTCATCAGCTCCATGACAGCCATGCAGAAATATGCGTATCTCTCGCCGTCGTCAAAATAGCCGTACAACGCGGGGCGCTTAAAGTAGTATTCATTGTCGATAAAGTAGTAGGTGACGCCATCCTTTTGCAGGCTGTAAACACCGCAGTACTGCTGACGCCATGCAAGACCGACGTAAAAAACGTCCTCCGCCTTCATTTGCTGGCGCCAAGCGTCGGACACGCTTGCATAAAGAGGCATTACAACGCGAACGTCAGCCTCTCCCGTTGCCGCAAGTGCGGCAGGGAGAGAGCCCATTACGTCGCCAAGACCTCCCGTGGCGGCAAAGGGCATTGCCTCGGCGCCTACGTATAAAATCTTTTTCATACTCTTGGTCCTTTCTTTTCGATCCTTGGCTCGATCAGACCATAACGCCCTTTCCGATAAAGAAGGGCATGGTATCGTAGCCCGAAAGCATTCTGCCGTCCTTGATAACGACGTTCTTATCTGCAATGACGCAATTGAGGATCGCGTTTGCGCCTACGTAGGTATCCTGCAGCAGGATGCAGTTTTTGACCACCGTTCCCTTGCCGACGTGTACGCCGCGGAAGACGATGGAGTTTTCTACCGTACCCTCAATGGTACAGCCGTCGGCGATCATGCTGTTTTTCACCGACGCGGAATTTTCGTACTTGGTGGGTGCGCTGTTGCGGATCTTGGTAAAGATCTTGCGCTCGCGGTTGCCGAACAGATCGCGTCTGACGTCGTCCTGCAACAGGAGCATCGAGGTGCTGAAATAGTTCTCCAAGGAGGAGATGCACGCGCAAAAGCCGTCAAAGCAGTAAGCACGGATCATCTTCTTTTTCAGCTGCTTTGCAATAATATCGCGTGAAAAGCTCTTGTAGCCGTGAGCAATGGAATCAGTTACGATGTTTTGAAGATCGGCACGGCTGATGACCATAACGTTGGTATTGACGTAGTAGCTTCCTCTTGCGGGGGGCGTATAGGTCACCTCCATGATTCTGCCGTCCTCGCCAACACCCAAAACGTCCACGCTCGTATCAAAGTGCGAGCTTGCGGCATTCACCTTTTTGGCAACCATGGTGATATACGCCTGGGAGCGGACGTGCTCCTCTACCACGGCACCGAGGTCAATGTTCATGATGACGTCGCTGTCGCTGAGCACGATATAATCTGCGCCGCAACGGTTGATGAAGTTGACCGAGCCCATCAAAGCTTCGAGTCTGTTTTCATACAGCTTGCCCGCCGCGCTGTTTTCGTATGCGGTAACGTAGGGGGGAAGGATCTTGATACCGCCCGAGCGGCGTGCCAGATCCCAATCCTTACCCGTGCCGATGTGATCCATCAGCGATTGGTAATTATAGTGGGTGATGACACCGACGTTGGTGATGTCGGCGTTGACCATGTTGGAAAGGGTAAAATCGATCAAACGGTAACGGCAACCAAAGGGAATGCTCGCCATAGTGCGGCGGCGTGTCATTTCGGGAATGCCCTGATCGTGAATGTTAGAAAAAATCAAGCCTGCTACTGTCATTGTAATGTTCCTCCCCTCTCACATTTCCGAGATCATTGCGCCTGCGGGAATCGCCTTTTCGGCAGGCACGCAAACGCCCGCACCGATCACGGCAATGCCGTCGGCACGCTCGCGACTCTCACCGATCACGGCGTTTTTGCCTACGGTAACGTTCTCGTCCAGAATGGAATAACGCACGACCGCACCGTCCTCGATCACGGTACCGTTCATGATCACGCTATCCTTTACGATAGCGCCCTTGCCCACGTAAACGCCTGCGCCGAGCACGCTGTTTTTGACCGTGCCGTAGATCTCACAGCCTGCGGTGACCGAGGAGTTCTCCACCGTCGCCTCTGCCGATACGTACTGCGGAGGCTGTGCGGTGTGGCGGCTGTAAATGCGCCAGCTCTCCTCGGAAAGGGAAAGAACGGGCTTTTCTCCCAACAGATCCATATTCGCCTCCCAAAGAGACTGAATGGTTCCAACGTCCTTCCAATATCCCTCAAAGGAATAGGACATCATTCTCTCACCTGCGTTGAGCATGGCGGGAATGATATTTTTACCAAAGTCGTTTGCCGAGTCGGGATCCTTGCTGTCAGCCTCCAGATACGCCTGCAGCTTATCCTTGGTGAAGATATAGATACCCATAGACGCCTTGGTGCTGTCGGGATTCTTGGGCTTTTCGGTAAATTTATAGATGGTGCCGTCCTCGTGGGTGCTCATGATACCAAAGCGGCTTGCCTCCTCCAGCGGAACGTCCAACACGGCAATGGTGCAATCTGCTCCCGTTGCCTTGTGGTGCTCCAGCATTTTGGCATAGTCCATTTTGTAGATATGGTCACCCGAAAGAATGAGCACGTATTTTGCATCGTAACGATTGATAAACTCCATGTTTTGCCAAATGGCGTTTGCCGTACCCGTGTACCAATCGGCGCCTCCCTGACCCTGATAGGGCGCAAGGATCTGCACGCCGCCGTAGGTGCGGTCAAGGTCCCACGCAAGTCCGTTTCCGATGTACTCGTTCAGGAGCAGGGGACGGTACTGCGTCAGAACACCAACCGTATCTATGCCTGAGTTGGTGCAGTTGGAGAGCGGAAAATCGATGATACGGTACTTTCCGCCATAGGAGACAGAGGGCTTCGCGGTTTTTTGAGTCAATGCGTAAAGACGGCTTCCCTGTCCGCCTGCCAACAGCATGGCTACGCATTCTTTTTTCTTGAACATAGCGTTTGATTCCTCCTTGAAAATATTGAAATGGATCTATATGGTCATTTATCGGTTTTCGGTATCATGCGGCGCAACACGGTTGCGCTTGTGGGCGGAAGCGTCAGCAAAAGCGCGTACGCCCCCTCCTTTTGAAACGGCGTGACGGTGCGCAGAACGCCTGCTTTTTGCAAGCCCTTGCCGCCAAACGCCAAATCGTCGGTGCACAAAAGTACCTCGTATTCCCCACCGTGCTCAAGCTTTAGTAAAAAGCCTTCCCGTTCTGTGGGGGCGGTATGCAAAACAACGGTCAATTCCTCGTCGGCATTGCATCTTTGGTAGGCGATCACCTCTTGTTCTGCGCCGTCAAGCGCAAGCCATTGCACTGCATTCGGGTCGGCATCGGTCTGCCAAAGGGCGGAATGCGACAGATACAGCCGATTGAGCCTTGCCGCAAAAAGCTGTAATTTGCGGTGCATCTCATAATCGGTCAGGAACCATTCCGCCTCGCGATCGCACTCCCACGCGCGAAACGCTCCGATCTCACAGCCCATAAAGGTCAGCTTTTTGCCGGGGTACGTCATCATATACGTCAGATAGGATCTGACACGCGCAAATTTTGTCTCATAGTCTCCCTTTGCAAGGTCGATGAGCGTTTTTTTGCCGCAGGCGACCGTTTTGTGAGAGAGTGCCAGAAGATCCCGCTCCGAAAAACGACGTACAGAGCGGCGTTTGAGCAGCTCCTGCGCCCTTGCGCCTTCCTCCGGCTCAACAGCAAGAGCCTCGAGCAGATCCTCCACCCACTCGGCGTTGCGGCAAAGCGAAAAGCCCCAACCGCTCAAAGACCGATGCAGGTCTGCTTGCAGATCGCCCACTCCCTCCGCGATCGTCAGAACGTCGGGATAGTGCGCGGCAAGATAGTCATTCCATCTTTGCAAAAACGCACCTGCCTTGGCAAAAGTGCTTACGTGCAAGCCGTCGATGTGGTATTGCTCGATCCAATATACGGCGTTGGAAAGCCAAAAGCTCTGCACCTCGGGGCAAGCAAGCTCCGAGCGGGAACACTCCCCAAACGGTGCGCTGTCAAACGCCCAATCAAGGATCACGCCGACGCCGCCCTCGTGCATGGCATCTACAAGCTGCATCAGCTCCTCGGGGGAGCCGTACGCGGAGTTGGGTGCGTATCGCGCGTCGGGCGCGGTAACGGGCATGAGCTGTACGTGCGTGTACCCCATCTGCTTGAGGTATGGGGCAAGCTCGGTTGCCAATTCAGACCACGTGTAGCGCGATCCGTCGGCTTTTTTCTTCCACGACCCTACGTGTAGCTCGTAAACGTGAATGGGCTGTTGCAGGACGTGTGCGCGATCAAAGCGATCCTTGCGAAAGCGTAGCCAGCCCCTGTCGCGCCAGCGGTAATCGCTCGGCTCACAAACGATCGACGCCGTATCGGGCGGTGCTTGCATACGCACGGCATAAGGATCTGCCATGAGGAACTCTTTTTCGCCCATGCGAATACAATACTTGTAGCACTGCCCCGCATGAACGCGAAAATCGGGAACAAACAGCTCCCACACGCCGCCAAGACTTGCGTTTTGCATGGGATCGGCAAGCGTGTTCCATCCGTTAAAATCGCCGCATACCGAAACGCCGTCGGCTTCGGGCGCCCAAACACGGAAGCAAAAGTGATCTCCTGCCCTCCTCGAGCCAAGATACGCAAAGGCACGTGCATTCGTTCCCTCGTGGAACAAATAAGCGGCAACCGCGCACTCTGCCGTATTCGGTTGCGTATGCATGAAAATCACTTCCTTTCCGCCGTTCGTTACAGCGGCAGGCAATTTTTGACGTGGAAATAGCATCCTTCTAACATATATTATACCACAATATACGTTTTATACAAGCGGAGCGCGGAATTTTCGTCACTTTGAACAAATTTTAGGCATTTTGAACAAAAAAAGAACGGACTCTTTGAAAAGCGGTACCGCTACCGACGTTTTTGCGCTCTTTTGGAGAAAAACGCACTTCTTCTCAAAACACAAAAAGGCGTTTTTTTGCACAAAAAGCAACCTTTGTTTTTGTATATATGAAACAAAAAACGATCTTTTCATTGTTATTTTAGCACAAAAACCAAGGTTTGTCAATATGCAAGATGCACAAATGATCAACAGGTATTGGTAATTTTTAACAAAAAAAGAAAGCGTTTTGACGTTTTCAAGCCCCGTTCGACAAGCTCTGCCACCACGTTACGCGAAAGATGACCCCCTTCCCCTCGCCGCGCACGGGTATGCCGCGCTCGTTCAGCACCAGCACACGCCCCTCTCCGTACTCCAAAACGGTGTGCTCACCCTCGCGCCGTACACGGGTCGGCTCGATTGCCGCAAGCAGGGAGAGCGGCTCCAGCCACGCCGAAAGCTCGGATGCCGTCATGGGAATACAAAGCTCTCCCAAGCGCGCCTCACAGCGCTCTCCCCGTTGCTCCGCGCGAATGCCGGAGAGCACCGACGGCTGTAAAAATTCCACGTAAAAGCCGTCCTCGCAGGTTCCGATCTCCGCTGTGAACGAGGCTCCCGCACACTCCCCCTCGACCTCGGCGCAAAACGGCGTGCGCAGGTAGGCGTTGTGATCCTCCCCCACGCCGCAACCACCCGTCAGCAGGGGCAACAGTAAAAAAACGGTAAACAGCAAAAAACGTCGAGCTTTCATAACGATCTCCTCCCGATACAAACCGAAAACGGTGATTTTATACTCTATTTTTATGATTGTTTTTGAAAAAAATGCAAAAAAGGATTGCAATATTTGTCCGATGGTGATATAATAATAGGTGTAACGAAGCAGAAAGGCGAAACGGTATGCAAATGCACTCCTATCGGCTGTTCTCCTCGCTTGGAGGCGAACCTTTTTCCCCTAAATACGCAGAGATCGACCTCGCCGCTCTGCGCCACAATTATCAGGCTCTGCGCGCGCATTTGTGCGCATCGGCTCCGTGCTTGCGTCCCATCGCCGTCGTCAAGGCAGACGCTTACGGTCACGGCGCCCCTTTTTGCGTTGCGGCTTTGCTGGCTGAGGGCTGTGACTTCTTTGCCGTTTCCTCGCTTGAGGAGGCGATCGCCGTACGGCGCACCTGTCAAGAGGAAAACAAGGCGGCTGACGTTCTGATCCTCGGCTACACCGCGCCCCGATACGCCCCCCTTTTGATCGAGCACGAGCTGACGCAAGCGTTACTCTCTTACGATCACGCCATCGCGCTTGCGGCGGCGGCAAAAGACAACGGGGGACGCTTACGCACGCATATCGCGCTTGATACGGGCATGGGCAGAGTGGGCTTTGGCGCACGGACGGACGAGGAGATCGCTCACACCGCAGACGAGATTACAGCTCTGTTGCAAAACAAAGCCTTGGAGCTGTGCGGAGCATTTACGCATTTTGCCTCTGCCGACTGTAACGATGAAAGAGGACGGGCTCAAACCGACCTGCAAGCGGCGCGCTACCGCGCCGTAAGAGCCGCTTTGGACGCCCGCGGAGCCGTTATTCCCTTTCACCACGCCTGCAACAGCGCCGCCGCGCTCTCGCGCCACGAGGAGCTGTTTGACGGGGTTCGTTTGGGCATCGTGCTGTACGGTGCGGCTCAAGCCCTGCACAAAACGCTCCCCCTGCGCCCCGTAATGCGCCTGTGTGCCGAGGTAGTGCACGTACAAACCTTGCCCTGTGGCGAATCGGTAGGCTACGGTGCGCGCTTTACCGCAACAAAAGAGACACGCATCGCCGTGCTCCCCATTGGGTACGCCGACGGACTTCCGCGTTCTCTGCGCGCATCCCGTGTGACTCTTTACACCCCAAGCGGCATTCGTACCGCTCCCGTCGTCGGAAACGTCTGCATGGATCAATGCATGATCGACGTCACCGACACAGATGCCGCCGTTGGCACACGCGCGGTCTTTTTCGGAGATACGGCAGAGCAGCTTTCGGCGCTCTCCGCTCACGCCAAAACCATTGACTACGAGCTTCTTTGTGCGGTCTCGGCACGCGTTCCGCGA
This sequence comes from Eubacteriales bacterium, assembly GCA_045633385.1. GTDB lineage: Bacteria > Bacillota > Clostridia > Oscillospirales > CAG-272 > UMGS1865. Next base: position 13,808 of record JAZQYE010000088.1, read on the forward strand.
CTGTACCGCACCGAGGGCTTTGATATAAGGAGCTTTTCATGACCAAGCACTTATCCCGTTTGCTGTTTTGTTTGATCCTGCTCTTAGCCACGGCGGCTCTGCTTTCCGCCTGCGCGGTCAAGGGCGACCCCTTAGCCGTAACCGACTTTACCGCCGTTACGCTCGATCAAAAAAACAACGTATGCGTACAGTTTACGCTGAATATGAGGGAGGCAGAACGCCACAAGGGAGAAACGGCACGTTTGTACGAGCTGTTACCGGGTGAGGATCTGCAGGATCTTTCCCAAAAAGAGGCGATCGCCTCGGCAAAGATCTCTACGCAAATGACCTTTTCCTTTCCCCTGACCGAAGGAGAGCACACGCGCCTGTACTCCTCGTTTGCCATCTGCTATGCAGACGGCACGCCCATCATCTCCAAGCAACGCGTCATTCAAAACGCCGACCATCTTGCCGACGGCGTTGCCGAATTCCCATGGCACAACAACCAAAAGGGTCTTTGCGTGAGCGACGCGGACGTTGCCGCCTCCTACGGCACGGCACACGCCATGATCGAGGCAAGGCTCTCCCTCTTGTTTTCCGCCACCGACTACGACTTTACCTTTGAGGGGAACACGCAAGCGATCTCCTCCTCTTACCTCGATATTCTCGATCGGCAGATCCAATCCTCTTATTTTGCCGGCATGAAGGTCTCCCTGCGCCTGATCGCAGACACCCCATGCACTACCGAGACCTTTGCCGCTACGGTGGACTTTTTGACCGCCAGATACGCCTGCAACGAGACAGGCATCGTGACCGCGATCTTTCTTGATCCCACCCTTTTGACCGCCGAGCAGATCGAGCTGTACACCACGCTCTCTTACGTTGCTCTGCGCGCGCACACCGGCGTGGGTCAGGTCTATGTGATCGCACCAAAGGCAACGCTTGCCGAGACCAAGCTCTTTTTTGCCGACGTGGGCGCACGGATCGCCACTAAGGCAGGCTTTGAATGGGGTGCCGCCGTTATTCCCGTTGAATCCTCGGACGAGCCATGGAACAACGCCGATGCCGACGCGATCTGCTCCAACACCCTGCAAGGGCTGTTTACAGATCTGAAAAAGCAACCGAACGCCCCTGTCCGATTTGCCGTGTGCGACCTCCGCTTTAAAGCCCTTGACGAAGAGCGTCAGGCAGTCGCTCTGGCTTACGCCTACGCCGCCTCGGTGCGCGCAGGTGCTTCGATGGTCTTTTATCAGTATCAGAAGAACGCAGACTACGGCTTGCTGGATGCAACGGGGAACGCCCGCGTAGCGTTGGAAATGTTCTGCAACCTCGACTCCACTCTTACCCCTGCACAGACCTACCTTTGCAAGGCGGCTCCCGACGTCGTGTGGGAAACGGTGAGCACCCTGCCCACCAATCGCAAAACACTGACGGGTACGGGAAGTCACGGCGTTGGTAGCGGAAATTGCACCACGTTGTTTGATTTTACCACATCCAACACCTACGAGTTCACCGCCGCAGGCGGCATCACGCTCCCTGCAATTCAGCACTCGGGCGATTGGAACGCGCCCACGCTTTACACCTGGATGCACGCAGGAAAGCCCGAGACGGGTGTGCGAAAGATCCTTTCCTCCGCCGCGGTGCTCGAGGGTGCATCTATGCTGTCGGTACAAGCTCTTGCGCAATACCAAAACACGCGCGCCTGCACCTTTACCCTGCGCCTGCAAGGCGTTGATACGCACGGACAGGTGCTGGTGTATGAGGCTAAGGCAGACGTAACGGCAGGAAGCTGGCAATACGTCACCTTTAGCATTGCCCCCTTTGTGGCAGAGGCCGACCCCGATCAGCCCTGCCTGATGACACTTTTGACGACCCCCGCCAAGCCCAGCGATGAAAACTTCGTCTTTTGGGTCAAGGCGTTTTACCTCTACGAGCCGCAAAGCGGCATACCCCTGTTGTTGCCCGTGATTTTGGTAACGGTGGGCTGTGGTGCAAGCTTTTTGCTCTTTTACCTGCTTTATCGGCGTTCCCGTCGCTTGCGTGCACGGGAGACGGACTGAGAAAGGAGACTCTCATGTCACTCAACGTAAAATACGAACAAAAAACGCAGGACCTCGCCTTTTTATCGGGGCACAACATTCAATGCCTGCCGCATTTGCACCGCGAATTGGAGCTGATCTACCTGATCAAGGGCGACGTGGTGGCTTATGCCGACTCCACGCGCTGTACCCTGCATGCGGGAGACCTCTTTTTGACCTTTCCCAACCAGATCCACTCCTACGAAAAGCTGACTGACGAGGAGCACGTGGGCTTTATCTTTAAGCCCGACCTCATTCCCGAATTGATGGAGACCTTTACCATGGGCATTCCGCAATCCCCCGTGCTGGAGGGTGCGGCAAATCTTCCGCAGATCCGCTTTTTGATCGACGCCCTTTTGGAGACCCGAAACCGCGAGAGCTTCTCGCACCTCTCGGAGCTCCGCCGCGGCTACCTTCTGGCGCTCTGTGCCGAAATGATCCCCCTGATGACCATTTCCAAGCTCCCCGTGGGAGACTCCGAAAGTCTGCGCACCATCGTCTCCTTTTGTACGCGCAATTATGCCGAGCCGCTCTCCCTCTCGCTCCTTGAGGAAAAGCTTCACCTGAACAAATTTTACATCTCTCACCTCTTTAGTGGAAAGCTCGGCTTGCGCTTTAACGATTATATCAACTCGCTTCGCATCTCCGAGGCTTGCCGCTACCTGCTCAACTCCAATTTGAGCATTACCGAGATCGGATCTCTCGTCGGCTTTAACACGCCGCGCACCTTTAACCGTGCCTTTATCAAGCAGATGCAGATCTCGCCCACCGAGTACCGCAAGCAACGTATGCCCGAGATCAAAACACACGTCAAAAACGTTGCCGAACAGCCGCGCTTGTAAGATATTTTTCTGCAAGCTGTCGTAGATGTCCGAGCAAAAAAGAAACTTATAACAATATTTGTCTGATACGGAGGACTCTTATGAGCCAAATCAAGGATATTCAACTGGCGCCGTCAGGTGCCGACAAGATCGCATGGGTAGCATCCTATATGCCCATTCTCAACTCTGTCAAAGAAGAATTTGAACGCACCAAGCCCTTTCGCGGCATGAAGATCTCCATGTCCATTCACCTGGAGGCCAAGACCGCGTACCTTGCCAAGATCCTGCGCGCAGGCGGCGCCGAGGTGTGGGTAACGGGTTGCAACCCCCTCTCCACGCAGGATGACGTTGCCGCGGCTCTGGCGGCAGAGGGCTTCGAGGTCCACGCCCGTCACGGCGTGAGCGACGAGGAGTACACGGAGCATCTGAAAAAGACGCTCTCCTGCTGTCCCGATCTGATCATCGACGATGGCGGCGACCTGATCTCGCTGTTGCACGGCGAGTGCCGCGAGATGGGCAAGAACCTCATCGGCGGCTGCGAGGAGACCACCACGGGCATTCACCGTCTGCTCTCCCGCGAGAAGGCAGGACTGCTCGATTACACCATGATCGACGTCAACGACGCCGATTGCAAGCACCTGTTTGACAACCGTTACGGCACGGGTCAATCTACGCTGGACGGCATTATGAATTGTACCAATTTGATCATTGCAGGCAAAACGGTTGTGGTTGCAGGCTACGGTTGGTGCGGAAAAGGTCTTGCCATGCGCGCAAAAGGCATGGGTGCCGTGGTCGTAGTCACCGAGATCGACCCCATCAAAGCGATCGAGGCTGTGATGGACGGCTTTACCGTACTCCCCATGGATGAGGCGGCAAAGGTAGGCGACCTCTTTGTAACTCTCACGGGCTGTGCCGACGTTTTGGTCAAGCGCCATTTTGAAGTGATGAAGGACGGCGTCCTGCTTTCTAACAGCGGTCACTTTGACGTAGAGATCAATAAGAGCGATCTCGAGTCTCTTGCCACCGAGGTGTGGGATCGCAAGCCAAATATCCGCGGTTATCGCATGGCTGACGGTCGCGTGCTCAACCTGCTGGCAGAAGGCAGACTCGTCAACCTCGCCGCAGGAAACGGTCACCCCGCCGAGATCATGGACATGTCCTTCGGCATTCAGGCAAAGAGCCTTGCATACCTTGCAGCACATGGTCGCGAGCTGGAAAAGAAGGTGTACGCCGTCCCCGCCGAGATCGATCGCGAGGTCGCCATGATCAAGCTTTCGGCATCCGGCATCGCCATCGACACCCTCACTCCCGAGCAGGAGGAGTACCTCTCCCGCGTGGAATGATAAGAGGTCTCACCACTTGCGATTTTCCTTTTTATTCTATAATTTCCGTTATTTACCAATAGCAATATTTGTCTGATTTCATTTTTTCAATCCATTTTCAAGGAGTTCCCTTCCATGTCAAACACTACTTCCTGCGGCACGCAAAAATGCGCTGTCGCCGTGATCGGAGCAGGACACGCAGGCATTGAAGCCGCCCTCGCCTCCGCGCGCCTCGGCGTAGATACCGTTCTGTTTACCATGTCCTTTGAATCGATCGCCAATATGCCCTGTAACCCCTCCATCGGAGGCACGGCAAAAGGCCACTTGGTGTATGAGATCGATGCGCTGGGCGGCGAAATGGGACGTGCCGCCGACCTTGTCACGTTGCAATCCCGTCTGCTCAACATGGGCAAGGGCGTTGCCGTGCAAAGCAAGCGCGTGCAGGCAGACCGCAAGCAATACCAATCCATTATGAAGCGCACGCTGGAGAGCACCGAAAACCTGCGCTTGATACAAGCTGAGATCACCGCAATCAATGTCTCGCATGATCAAGAAAAACAAGAAAATATCAGCGATACCACAGCAACTTCCGTCTCGTCCGTAGTCACCAAACTCGGCGAGGTGTGGGAGTGTGAATGCGCGGTGATTGCAACGGGAACTTATTTGGAAAGTGCCATTTTTGTGGGTGACGTAACCTATGAGGCAGGCCCCGACGGCTTTTTACCCGCAAAAGGTCTATCCGCCTCCCTTTTGGAGGCAGGCATTCGCCTTTTGCGCTTTAAGACCGGCACACCTGCACGTATCAAGCGCGAGAGCATTGATTTTTCACAGCTTGAGGAGCAGCCGGGCGACGATTTCATTCTCCCCTACTCCGCATCTCACCCCGAAAGCTTTTTTGAGGGCATGGAGCAAACACCCTGCCACATCGTTTATACCAACTCCGAAACACACCGCATCATTCGCGAAAACATTACCAGAAGCGCTATGTATTCGGGCAAGATCCACGGTACAGGACCGCGCTACTGCCCCTCGATCGAGGACAAGTTGGTTCGTTTTGCCGACAAAGAACGCCATCAGCTCTTTGTTGAGCCAATGGGCAAAGACACCTCCGAAATGTACCTGCAAGGCTTTCCCCCCCCCCTGCCCACCGACGTGCAGATCCAAATGCTACATTCATTAAAAGGATTTGAAAACGCCGAGATCATGCGCTACGCCTACGCAATCGAATACGATTGCGCCGATCCTCTCCAAATGAACGCCACGCTGGAGTTCAAAGCAGTAAAGGGCCTGTTCGGCGCAGGGCAGTTCAACGGCACTTCG
>JAZQYE010000089.1:0-8482 GCA_045633385.1 Eubacteriales bacterium
CAGGTTGTGTTGGTTGGCTTCGCTTTCGCCGTGGCGCACGATATATACCTTCATACGCCAGTTGTCCTCGGATAACCCTTGTAAAGGTGAACGATATTGATATCCTCCGGCATATCGAGCCCGTGTGAGCCGCATCCGCCGTCGATCTCATGACAGCCGTGATCCATGGCAAAGCCAAGCAGGGTGTTATGATGCTTCCAATTGGTACGGATCAGCTCGGCAAGCACCGCAAAGGCGTGATCGTTGACGCGCAGCTCTGCCAAAGCCTCGGGGCTCTCGGGCCCGTGCTTATGCATGATGCTGTCGTAATTGCCGTTGTAAATGACGATAAAATCGTGCTCGTCGCGACAAATGATCTCTGCCGCCTTGGCGTTGACGTCCTCGATGCTCCCCTCTTCAAAATGATAATAATCCATTTTGCGCTCCAAAAAGATGCGGCTGAGACTGCACTTTCCGTAGGTGATCAGTGCGACCCGTTTGCCTGCTCTAATCAGCGCATCAAAGAGGGTATCGATGGTGATGACGGGCTTTTCATACTTTTGAATACCGTGCACACAAGGTTGCGCCCCCGTGTACATGGTGCCAAAGCAGACCGGCGTGACCGAGGGCATGACGGTAGAAAGACCGATCTCCTGTTCGGTGCACTTTTTGGTACGGGAAAGAAACGCAGGGTACTTTTGATAGACCCATTGCGCAATGGCATCGGGGTTATACATCACCACGCGATCTGCCTTCCCCCCTTGAAAGGCCCGATCGACGTATGCGGAAAGTGCCTCGTTTTTTGGGGCGGCAAACGCAGGCGGCTCAATACCCATGGCATAGGCAAGCGCGGCGCAAACGGTATCTAACGAATCGGGATAATAGCCCCCCGACAAGGCGTTTTGAAATTGCTCGGTAGCCATTGCTGATCTTCTCCTTTTCCCTGTTCTCTTATAGCGCTTGGTCGATCGGCTTGGAGGTTGCCAAGGCGATGAACCGCTCGGTTTGATTGACTGCGCAGTAATAATGATATACGATGCCGTTTTCTTTGATGACCCATTGCTTGTGGGCATATACACTCTCCCAATCGTACTCCGATTTGATCAGCGGCTCGCCCTCCCATTTTGTCCAATGGATCAGATCCTCTGACACCGCAAAGGTGTTGTATGCACCAACTACACGATCGAAAATAAAGTAGAGCATGACGTAATAGTCGTCGATGCGAATGATCTGCGGATCTCCGTTGATCCACACGCTGTCGGCACATTCGGTTACGGGAATAATGGCTTTTTCGCCATAGCGCTTCCAATGAATGCCATCGTCGGAGACTGCTAAAAAGATGCTTTCGCGGTTGGTCAGATCCTTTGCGTTGTACGCGTTGACGTAGGGGTAGCCAAGCGTTTTTTGACTATCGTAAAAGATGTCGGCTTTGTAGATGGTAAGCGTTTCGCCGCTTCTTGCATCGGGATCGCTCCCCGACAGAATGGGCGCGGAATGCTTTTTGTAAGCGTCAAAATGCAAAAAATCGGGCGTTGTGGCAATACCCATTGATAAGGGGTCGGTCTCGTACCCTTGCAGGTTGCCGCCAATGTAGGCAAAGCAATACTTGCCGTCAAGCATCATCAGCTCATTGCTGCCGCCAAACCGATTATCCTGAAGCTGTGCATAGCCACCCGACTGTGCGCTATCCCACTCGGTGCGCTCTTTTAAGATCTCACCAAGCACGTTCCAATGCAGCAGATCGTCGCTTTGGGCAACGTGGGTTTTGTATCCCGTTTTGCAGGCATCATCGATGCTGACAAAGGACATATAATATTGACCGTCCCGTTTAAAAACAATGGGGGAATCGGTCTTTCTGCCGTCCAGCTTTAAAACTGCGCCATGCTTGTACGGCGTTTTGAGTTGCTCGTAAATTCTTTGCAAAACAGCTTGCTCCATGCTACACCTCGTTGCTTTGACCAATCAATTTTTTCTACATGATATCCGTACCGCTATTCCAATACCAATTATACCACAAAAGCAAGTACTTGTCAATGCGTTTGCACAAGGCAAAAAGAGCCTGCCTCAAATTTGTGATTTGAGACAGGCTCTCGGTTTTGAGTCTGCAAAACGTTTTCGTTTGAAAGCGATTATTCAAAGATCAGCTCGCCGTTTTGATCTGCCGTTGCGCTCTTAAAGGTCATGGAGCCTGCGTAACCGTTGATCCGCTTGAAACCGGTAAAGACCAATTTCCCGTCCCACTCCGCGCCCTTGGGAACGCTTTCGCAGGGGATGATGGGCTCTTTGGGCATTACAAAATCCGCAAACGGCTTTTCCGACACCATATAATGTGCCTTGCCGTGCAGGCTGAAGATCAAATAATATTTTTCGTTATACCAAAAATAATCGGGACATTCGGGCTGAGCGGTATCGGTGGAAACGTAGATCGGATCGCCAAAGTCCTCCCACGTCTCCATATCCTTGGAAACGTAATGTGCAAGACAGCCCTTGTTTTCCTCTACCAGGCTCGTCGTTAAAAACATGTGAAACAAGCCGTCCTCGCCCTTTATGACCTTGGGGTCTCTCGCGCTTGCCTGATGATAACGTTCGGATAGCGTAAAGCCGAATGCTTCGTCCTTTTCAAAATGGTATCCGTCTCTTGATACGCTACGGCGGATCGGCGCGGGAATGCCTCTGCCCCTGCGCACCGTGTAATACAGGTATTCAAGCTCCCCGTGCTTGATCCAAGAGCCCGTACAAATAGATCCCTCGGATTCATCGGTGATCGGAACTGCCATGGGGTGAATATCCCACGTTTTAAAATCGACCGTGGAGACGTGCTCCCATTGATGCGCTCCAAGTCCCCATTTGCTTCTGTGATGACGTCTATCCTTAAGGTACAGCACGTGATACTCGTCGCCACGGCGGTAAGGCATACAGTCACCAACGAATACGCCGTTGCCGGGGTACCAGCCTTCGGCATTTTCAAAGCTTGCGATCACGGCAGGCTCGTCGCCCACGTCTGGAATATACTCGGATACCGTGACCTTTGTTTCGGGAATGAACCCGTCCCCCATTTCAAACAATCTGTTGCCGGCAGGCCATTCCTCGTCCTTGAGCGCGCCGTTTACGTAAAGCTCGATTCTGTGATCCATCAAAACGAGCGCTACGCTGTCGCCAACGTTGATCTCACCGCTCAAAGCAAGCGGTCTTCTGTCATAGTCGTATTGTACCGACGCCGTTAAGATACCATCAAAAGCCTCTACCTCAAGTTTTTTTCTTCCGTCTTTATGCGAAACAAAATACAAGGGAAGCTTTTCGATTTCAAATGCAATTTTGACGTTCATATTCTCACCTCTTAAACGTAGTTGATATATTCAGTAAAACCGTTATCGTAATGTACCTGCCCCACAACAAAACCCGAAAACAGCGCCGCGCCCGTTGCCGCTTCTTCTTTGATGGCGTTGACAGATACCGATACGCCAAACCGATCGGCAATCAGCTTTTTTAATACCTCGTTGTTGCGTACGCCGCCGCCCGATGCAACGATATTCGGTCTCTTTTCTGCAAAGCCCTCGTACAATTCGTACAGCTCGTTGCACATTCCGCGAAGGACTCCAATGACCAACGCCGACGGCGTAAAGTTTTCACGATCGATATTTTTGATCGCACCTCTTTTGCTCGGCTCGCTTCTTTTGCCAAAAAACGAAACGTCCACGTCAAGTCCGCGGTCGCCGTTTTCGTATGCCTCCAACGCGAGCTGATTGATCAGCTTATATTGTGACACGTCCTGCATACCTGCGCGCACGGTGTAGCTTCTGAAAAAGGATTCGAGCATAGCGTATGCAAAGCCGCCGCACAACGCCGAGCCGCAAATAAGATATTTGCCCTCGATAAACGGGCGTATCTCAATATCCGAAGCCGACGCGCGGTATTCGCTCACCGCAGAGATCTGCGAGCCCGTTCCAATATTGACGAGCGCACTGCTTTGATGAGAGCTTACAGACCCCAAAAAGCTGGCTTGGTTATCGCCAAGGGCTACCGCAACGGGAACCCCCAAAAAGCTCCCCAGCATTTGACTTTTTGCCGTAACCGACGGCAAAAAGGAGGCATTAATGCCCAGCAGGGCGAGCTTATCCTGCAAAAATGTTCCCTTTTGCAGATCAAACAAGCCAAAGCTTGCCGCCACCGAGGTGTGCGTAACAGGCTTTTTCAAACCGCATATCCGCATACCGAACAGATCCATAATACTACAAAATCCTGCCGCGCGCTCGGGCACCAGCCTGTTTTGGAGATTGTAATAATGCGTGGCAATGCCATAGCCCGTTGAGATCGGCTCACCCGTGATCGAACGGATCAGATCGCAGGTCGTTTGACCGTTTTCATTCGGTTGATCTGCCCGTTTATCCTGCCAATTGATCAGATTGGAAACAGGAGCTCCGTCCGCATCCACGTAAACGATGCCGTGCATTTGCCCCGAAACCCCGATGCTGATGACGTTTGAGTAGGATTGCAAAATATGAGACAAGAGCTTTTCTGCCTTTTCGAGGATCACCGCCGTGCTTTGCTCTGTAAACGTATCGCAACGCGCGGTTGCATTGTGCGGAAGCGTATATGCCTCCAACTGCGCCTTGCAGTCGATATCATACACCACCGCGCTGATGGTAGTGGTTCCAATATCGATACCGACCGAAAGACGCCCATGCTCGCCGTATCGCATTTCTTCATTTTCGGTCAAAATTCCGTCGTTCTTCAGCTTGCTGTTGTCAATTCCGTTGGAAAGCCACTCGCACCGACGATAATTTTCGGAATTGATTCCGCTTTCTTTTAAGATCTCCGCTTTGCGCTTGTTGATCATTTCGTCACGGCTTACAACACCGCTCACGTATAATTTGATGTCGGAAATGGCAATTCCAACACTGCGGAGCACTTTTATGCTTTGAAAAAGCTCGATATCCTCCGTTGAATAATTCCGATAGCCGTTTTCGTCTCTGGATATTTTGACCAGCCCTTGACTTTCGTATAGTCGAATTGCTTTTTGGGTAAGACCCGTGATTTTTTCTACGTCGTTGATCTTCATAAAAAATCTCCATTCTGCCGCGAAAGTGTCAGCGCAAATCGGGATAAAAGCTGACGGTCACTTATATTATAAACCCTCACCTTGGGTCAATGTCAATAGCTTTTTGAATATTTTTCAATTTTTTCAAAAATTTGCACCCATGCAAGAACAAAACGGCGGTCTTGGCAAGGAAAAATTGTGTTTGGTGAATCTGATCGCAGGCCCATTAAATTTAAAAAATAACAAAAGGGGGAGTCAAATGCAAAAAAGCATTTGGTACTCACCCCTTGGAATTCAAAATAACACCCCACACTTAATCAAACCGTTTGATCCACAAAAAAGCATCCTCAACTGCGGTTGTTATTTTGATCGATTCCCCGCCCCAAAGCGTATTTCCTGACGGATTTTCCAAAAACACGCCGTATAGCTGAGGCTCGTGGCCACCCGTCGGAAAGGTGCGCAGACAAGCAATTCCGCCGGCGTTTTTGATCGCCTTGACAAATCGTTTTGTGCTATCGATCTTGACGGTTTCGTCGTCTTCACACTGCCAGAATTTTACGGGGACGGGATAATTCAGGTACTCCCGATCCTCTATGCGCAACAGCCGCCCCATGGGGTTATAGCCCTTGACTCTTTCTTCATCATAGATCAGCTCCCCGTTCTCATCTTTTTCAAGATGATAGAACTTTCCAAGCGCGATCTTGGGGGCGCCGTTTGTCCACGGTCTTAAAAAGATTTGATGATAGGTGTCCAGCACGGGGCAAAAACCGCCTTGCGCAATGACAGGAATGCAGTTTGAAAGCACAAGGTTCGTGCTGCTGATTCCACCCATAGAACCGCCGTGAACAAAAACCTCACGCTTTAAATTGAAGCGTTCCATGCAATAATGATACGCCTTGATATAGCTTTGTATTGCAATGGGGCTTCCGATATTGTTTCTGATATCGATCTCATGGATCTTGGAAAAATCATTTGGAAGACCGTTTACATCCATGACCGCGTACCCGTTTGCGAGCAAATATTTTGTCAACGCCTGCTGCTCTATTTGAGAGTCATCCGTAGAGACCGTGCCGCCCGCGCCGTGACAGCTTATGACCAATCGTGTCGGCTTGCCGCTTGCGCTATAACTATCCGGCAAGACAATGACACCATAGTCATTGTATATTTCTTCAAAATCCTGCGTCATTTCCAAATCCGTCAAACCATTTGCCGCACAGTTAACGGGGATCTGAAACCTGATCGTATTCTTGTTCATACGGTTGTTCTCTCCTTACTTGATCGATTGATAAAAACAGCAAGATCGCTGCGAGCGTTTGCTATTCTGTTTCGCTGTTCAAATGACAGCTCGATCATTGATTTACAGCTCCATCAAACTTTTTACTTTTATAATACTCAAATCTACCTATGTTTTTTACGATTTAATAATAGTGTTATAGCGCCTAAACTAAAAAATACTAATCCAATACACGGTATCACAAGCAAAGCCCAATCGGTATCCTTAGAACCAACATTTTGAGGATTATCGATGTCATAATAAATTTCAATCTCATCCCCTACATTCCAAGAAGACGAATACATTTGAACAACATTAGTATACGAGAATCCTTCAATCTCATACTTTAAATGAGTTTTATAGTGTGTATGCGTTTTTCCGTTATGATATTCTTGATAAGATTCAAAATCGGTTATTATCGCTGTAGTTTCTACTTTATCACTATAATCAAAAACTTTCAGACAAGTCACAGTACCAACAACCATAAGAATCATTCCAATTATGGCAAAGATTAAAAAAACAACCTGCTTACTATTTGCCCTCATAGATTTTACTCTCATATAGCCACCGCCTTTCTTGGAATTATTATAGCACGAAAGCCCAGGTTTGTCAAGCCGTTCCGCGAGAAACGCTACTCTCCCCCATAGAACCAAGCGACAACCCTCACACCTTGCGGCTCTCGTCGGCAGAACTTCAAAGGGAAATTCTGCCCCCTGTAATAACAAATTTGCCGCTATCGCGTCAAATTGAGAAGAATCGCTTGCGGTCGTGAGCGACCGCATTTTGCAAGCAAAACCGCATTCTTCCCGTCAGTTCCAACTCCGTTGGAGCAGAATGTCGCACATGAGTGTTGTTGGCTCGAAGCAACAACAGAAAGGAAACAAGAAAAGAGACCACCGTTGGTGATCTCTTTTCTTGTTGGGTTCACCCAACAAAATCGAACCTTAGTTCTTTAACGGTTTCGGGACAGCAAGAAAAGGGATCAAAATTCCACAGAATACAGGTTACCGTTCGCGTCGCAGTAATAACAAATGCCATTGTGAAAATCGATCATCTCCGGCTCGCAAATATATCCCATATCCAAAAGATCAAAATACTGCGTTTCTTTTTTGCTGGCAAGGTTGATAATACGGATCGCGGGACGGTTGGTTTCATCGTTATGAAAACCTTCGGTAGAATAAATACAATTGTTGTGTAAGGTTGCGCCCTGAATGAACCTGTGATATGGACAGTCAAATTGATTGCAAATATCTTCGGAAGTTAAAACCACTCTTTTCACGCCGTAAATTGGGTCGACCTCGCCTTCGCACAAAGACGGAATTTTAAATTTAAAATATCGTGTGCCAAGCGTTTCATTTCGCATAACAAAGGCGTAATAGTGACCGGTTTCGCGGTCTATCACGAAGTTTCCGTAAGGACGCACACCGTGACGATCGGGACATGCTTTCCAAAGCAAAGCATCTTCGGTAAAACCGATCTCTATTAACTGAACGAGCGTCGTTTTAAAGCTTCTTTCCGTACGTTCCACCCGATAGACACAGCAAACACCTATCAGTTTATCATCAGCGTTTTCGTAGTTATTATAAATATTTGAGTACAATAACGGATATTCATCACTTGGAGCAAAAAAATCTCTTCCCCAAGAAACAGCATTACCGTGGGGTGCGATAAGCTCCGCTTTGTCAAGAACAAAGCTACCTAACGGCTCCAGCTCTTTTACTGTATCCGACTCTATCTCTCGCAGATCGTATACAAAGCATTTGCCACGGGAGTCAAAGCGGAATAATTGGTCCTTCCAAATGACACCGTCCTGATCTCCTGATATTTTCGCTATTTGCTTTATTTTCATATATAAGCTCCTTCTCTGCATAAGTTTTTTATATTATACTACTTAATCACCGAATTGTCAACTACTTTGTAAATATTCCACTTGCCAGAAAACGATGGTTGCTTTAGCTAATTGAATACGTAAAAGGTTCGAAAATATCAATGCTTCAAGTCCCGATAGTTCGCAAAGATTTGACACAAAATATTTTCTCGAATTTTCGCCTAGTCATGACCACCAGCCGTGCTGGTGGCTTGCAATAGCCCCCTTGGGGCATGTCACAGGCTGAGCCTATAGGCTCGTCGAAAAGTCTGCCAACCGCACGACTTTCACAGGCATGCCCCTAAAGGGGCTTTATTTTATTTGC
>JAZQYE010000090.1:0-4937 GCA_045633385.1 Eubacteriales bacterium
GTTCGCGCATCCCGCGTAAAGCTGACTGAGGCTACCAAGATTGTTCTCGGCAATACATTTGACCTCATTTGTCTTTCCACGACAGAAAAGGTCTGATCAAATTCGTATTTAAATTTATTTCTATATATTGAAAGGATGATAGACCATGTCCGGACATAGCAAATGGGCGAATATCAAGCACAAAAAAGAAAAGACCGATGCCGCAAGACGGAAGATCTTTACCAAGATCGGCAAAGAGATCACCATCGCAGTCAAAGAGGGAGGCGGAGAGCCTACCTCCAACTCCAAGCTGCGCGACCTGATCCAAAAGGCAAAGGCAAACAACGTTCCCAATGATAACATTGAGCGTTGCATCAAAAAGGCACTCGGCTCTACGGGTGAATCCTACGAGGAGGTCTCCTACGAGGGCTACGGCCCTGCAGGCGTTGCCGTTCTGGTTACCGCAACTACCGATAACCGCAACCGTACCGCAGGTAACGTACGTGCATACTTCTCCAAGTATCACGGAAATATGGGTCAGACCGGTTGCGTAGGCTACCTGTTCTCCGATATCGGTGAGATCGTTATCAACAATGAGGATGGCGACGTAGATGAAGACAAGCTGATGGAGCAGGCTCTTGAGGCAGGCGCGGCTGACTTTAAGGCAGAGGGCGATGTGTTTGTTGTTACGACCGAGCCCGATGATGTTTACGCAATTCAGGAGGATCTGAAAAACGCAGGTTATGAGATTCTTTCTGCTGAAAAGACCAAGCAGGCTTCTACCTCCGTTACGCTGGATAACGAGGATGATATCAAGTTTATGAATCTTTTGATCGAAAAACTTGAGGAAGATGATGACGTTATGGATGTTTACCATAACTGGGAAAATTGCGGAGATTGATATTTTTCGGGGCTGTTGCGTTTTGTTGCAACAGCCCTGTTCTAAAAAATCAATAAAAATCGATAAGCTGCGCGATTTCGCTAAAAAAATAGAAAAAAGCTATTGACAAATCAAAGATTATATGATAAAATGATATATAATTTATAAAGGCGTTGACGAAAAGGATGCAAGTATCAAAAGCCGTACAGAGATTTGGCGGGTGGTGCGAGCCAAAGGTGGAAATTTGCATCGGTAGTTTCCGAGCCGAAGGGAAGAACGGGCGTTTTGCTTCAGTAGACCCCTTCCGTGATTGCTGCGTTAATGCATAGATGCTGTTAGGCTTCAAGAGAGGCGGAGTTTTCCGCAATTTGAGTGGTACCGCGGGTGTTTATTGCACTCGTCTCAAGGTTATTTTCACTTTGGGGCGAGTGCATTTTTCGTCCCGAGAAAGAAACGGAGAGAAAAAAGATGAAACAGATGAGTGGACTGGATTTTAAGATCCGGGAAATGGCAGAGCGTATTCGCGAGCTTCGTGAGATTACCCGTTATACGCCCGAGGAGATGGCTTCCAAAACCGACGTGTCGGTGGAAGAATATCTCGCGTGTGAAAACGGACAGAGTGATTTGAACTTTGCGTTCATTTACCGTTGCGCATTGGCATTTGGCGTTAACGTCACCGATATTATCGACGGTGTCAGCCCTACCTTAAAATCCTATACCGTTACCCGTAGTGGCGCAGGACAGCGCATCGAGCAGGCACACGGAATGACCTATTACAACCTGGCACATGCCTTTCAAAACCGTATTGCCGAGCCCTTGTACGTTCGCAGTGGTTTCAGCGAGGAGGCACAGCGCAAGGATATTGAGCTGACGACCCACGCAGGTCAGGAGTGCGACATCGTTATTTCGGGACATTTGATGGTGCAGGTCGGTTCTCACAAGGAGATCCTTCGCCCCGGTGACAGCATTTACTACGACAGTAGCACGCCGCACGGTATGATCGCCGTTGATGGTCAAGATTGCGAGTTCTATGCAATCGTCCTCAACCCCACAGGCGAGCCGATTCCCGAATTGATGCCCGCAAAGCTGGTAAAGGGAACTGCTACCGTACAAAAGGATACCAAGGAGCGCATCTACCAGCAGTTTATCGACGTGGAAGAAAACGCAAACGGTACGCCTACGTCCATTACCTTCAAGAATACTGAGCATTTTAACTTTGCGTTTGATCTTGTTGATGCACTTGCAGAAAAAGAGCCGCAAAAGCTCGCTATGCTCCATATCTCCAAGGATATGACCGAGCATCGCTTTACCTTTAAGGACATTAAAAGAGCGTCTGCACAGTGTGCAAACTACTTTAAGTCCTTGGGCACCAAAAAGGGCGACCGCGTTATGCTCGTTCTCAAGCGGCACTATCAATTCTGGTTTGCAATGCTTGGTTTGAATAAGCTTGGTGCAATCGCTATTCCCGCACCCAATCAGTTGCAGGCGCACGATTTTGAATACCGTTTCCAGGCGGCTGGCGTCAGCGGCATCGTATGTACCGCAGACGGCGATACCGCACATCAGGTAGAGCTTGCGGCTGCAACCTGCCCTGAATTAAAGCACTTTATGCTGGTTGGTGGTCAAAAAGAGGGCTGGAGATCCTTTGACGAGGAGTACACGCTTTACAGCACGCACTACAACCGCACTGAGGATGCTCCCGGCGGCGATGATCTGATGCTGATGTTCTTTACATCCGGTACAACGGGGTATCCCAAAATCGCGGCACACAATTACAAATACGCACTCGGACATTTCCATACCGCAAAGTATTGGCACAATGCAGACCCCAACGGCTTGCACTTTACCATCTCGGATACGGGTTGGGCAAAGGCGATGTGGGGTAAGCTCTACGGTCAGTGGCTTTGCGAGGCGGCAACCTTTGTGTACGATTTCGATCGCTTTGACGCAGCAGAGATCCTTCCGATGTTTGCAAAATACAATATTACAACCTTCTGCGCTCCTCCCACCATGCTCCGCATGATGATCAAGCAGGATATTTCCAAGTACGATCTTTCTTCCGTTAAGCACATGACAACGGCAGGCGAGGCGCTCAACCCCGAGGTCTATCGCCAGTTTGAAAAGGCAACCGGCTTGCAGATCCTGGAGGGCTTTGGTCAAACCGAGAGCACCATGATCATCGGTAACATGATCGGTGCTCCTCACAAGATCGGTTCTATGGGTAAGCCCGCACCTATTTATGACGTAGAATTGATCGATGCAAACGGCAATTCCGTTGACGTCGGTGAAACGGGTGAGATCGTGGTCAATCTTCAAAACGGCGCACCCTGCGGCTTGTTTACAGGCTACTACCGTGATCCTGCAAAGACCGCCGAGGTATGGCATGACGGCTATTACCACACCGGTGACCTTGCTTGGAAGGATGAGGACGGCTTCTATTGGTACGTTGGTCGTGCCGACGACGTCATCAAATCCTCCGGTTACCGCATCGGTCCCTTTGAGATCGAGAGCGTTATCATGGAGCTGCCTTACGTTTTGGAGTGCGGTGTTTCCGCCGCTCCCGACGAGGTAAGAGGACAGATCGTAAAGGCTTCGATCGTTTTGACAAAGGGAACCGAGCCTACCGAGGAACTCAAAAAGGAAATTCAGAATTACGTCAAGGAGCATACCGCTCCGTACAAGTATCCGCGTCTTGTGGTATTCAGAGATGAACTTCCCAAAACCACGAGCGGAAAGATTCAAAGGAATAAGTTATGATCAAAAAACGCGTTTTGTTGCTCTGCGGACATTACGGAAGCGGCAAAACCAATATTGCGGTCAATTTGGCGTTGCAGTTGAAAAAAGAGTTTTCAACTGTTACCATCGCCGATCTTGACATCGTCAATCCTTACTTTCGCAGTAAGGATAGCGCAAACGAGCTTGAAGCGGCGGGAATCCGTTTGATCTGTTCCAATTATGCCAACAGCAACGTAGATATTCCCGCACTTCCGCCCGACTTATACGCCTTGACCGATGACCGTCGTATGCGTGCAGTCATTGACGTTGGCGGCGACGATCGCGGTGCGTTGGTGCTCGGTCGTATCGCTCCCGCGATCTTGCAGGAAAATGACTATGAAATGCTCATGGTCATCAACTGCTACCGACCGCTCACACGCGATGCGCAATCAACGTTGGAGGTCATGCGTGAGATCGAGGCGGCGGGCGGCATTCGTTTTACGGCATTGGTCAACAACTCCAATTTGGGAGTTGAGACAACGCCCGAGGATGTGCTGGCTTCGGTAGATTACGCCGAGGAGGTCGCAAGGCTTTCGGGGCTTCCCGTTGTAATGACCGCAGTAGAGGAGAGCATGCTTTCTTCGCTGGAAGGAAAAATAAAAGATCTTTTCCCTCTGCATCTGCAGAAAAAGATACAATGATATTTCGCAAACACCGTTTGCAGTAATAAAAGGAGTACATAAAATGGCAAAATTAACATTTAAGACCGACAATTGTAAGGGTTGCGGACTGTGTGTGGACGCTTGCCCCAAAAAGGTGCTTCGCTTGGCACCCGATAAGATCAACAAAAAAGGACATCACCCCGTAGAGGCTGAAAAGCCCGAGGCTTGCATTGGATGTGCATTCTGCGCAACCATGTGTCCCGATTGCATTATCACTGTGGAAAGGTAAGTAGAACAATGGCAGAAAAAGTATTGATGAAGGGTAATGAAGCAATTGCAGAGGCGGCGCTTCATGCCGGATGCAGACATTATTTCGGATATCCCATTACGCCTCAAACCGAAATTGCCGCATACATGGCAAAAAGAATGCCTAAAATTGGCGGTACCTTCCTGCAGGCAGAGAGTGAGATCGCGGCTATTAACATGGTGTACGGTGTTGCATCCGCAGGCTACCGCGTTATGACTTCCTCCTCCAGCCCCGGAATTGCGCTCAAGAGCGAGGGGCTCTCTTATCTGGCAGGCTCCGATCTGCCGTCTCTCGTTGTCAACGTACAGCGCGGCGGCCCCGGACTTGGCGGTATTCAGCCCAGCCAATCCGACTATTTCCAGGCAACCAAAGCAGGCGGTCACGGTGACTTCCG
>JAZQYE010000091.1:0-7419 GCA_045633385.1 Eubacteriales bacterium
TGCGCCACGGAAGCTGTACCACGGTTTTGCAGGGAATGCGCAACTACGTAAAGCAAAATTGCGTGGGCGCAACGCTCGTTGAGGTTCCGTTTTCTACTGCCGATGGAGAGGATCCCGTCCGCGTAGCAAAGGATTTGGATGAGTGCGACGTGGTGCTTGCCGTTCTCGGCGGCAGTTCCAATCGCTTTTCGGCAAGCCGTATCAATCAGAACGGACAGGTAGAGGCGCAATCCGGTATGGATTGCGGTGAGGGTGTGGATAGCTCTACGCTGGCACTTGCAGGCAAGCAGATCGAGCTGCTCCGCGCCTTAAAGGAGAGCGGCAAAACGGTCATCACGCTGTTGATCTGCGGTCGTCCGTATGCCATGGAGGAGATCGACCGCTATTCGGATGCTTTGCTTTGCAGCTTTTATCCCGCTCTTTGCGGCGGCGAGGTCATTCCAAGGCTGTTGTACGGCGATGCCGCTCCAAGCGGCAGATTGCCCGTGAGCTTGCCCGACCGCGTGGGACAAATTCCCGTTTATTATAACTACAAGCAATCCTATCGCGCCATGCAGTACCGCGAGTCGGTGGGCGCGCCGCGCTATACCTTTGGCGCAGGCTGTACCTATACCTCGTTCTCTTACCGTGCGCTTTCCGACGTGTGCGAGAACGACGGAACGTGGAGCTTGCAAATTGCCGTACGCAACGAGGGGGGGCGTACCGCGC
Source organism: Eubacteriales bacterium (assembly GCA_045633385.1). Taxonomy (GTDB): domain Bacteria; phylum Bacillota; class Clostridia; order Oscillospirales; family CAG-272; genus UMGS1865. The sequence goes on from JAZQYE010000091.1 coordinate 709, forward strand.
ACGCCGTGCCACAGCTCTATCTCAAACGGCGCACGGGCGTGGTATGTGCAAGAGTGCGTCAGCTCTGTGCTTTTGAAAAGGTCTGCTTGACACCTGGGCAGGAGGCTGTAGTGACCCTGCGCCTTCCGACCGAGGCGTTTATGCAGGTTGATCTCGACCTTTGCGAGCGCGTGGTGGCAGGAGAGTTTGAATGGTTTGTCAGCGATAGCGGAATCGACTTTTTAAGCGGTTGTTTTACGCTTTCTACAACAAAATAAAATACGCGGAGCACTTCTTTGCGAGGTGCTCCGCGTATTTTATTTTGATACAGTATTCAATTACATACCCAAAACAGCCGCTCCGATGATACCTGCATCGTTGCGCAGGGTAGCGATGCGAATGTCGGGGGTAGCAACGACACCAGTACCGTAGATCTGGCTCATGACCTTGGGGGTGACCAGATCCAACAGGAACTGCCCCTCGTTGGAAATACCGCCACCGATGGAGATGACCTCAGGCTGGAAGATGTTGATGATGGTTGCAAGACCGCTTGCAAGGTACTTGACGTACTCGTCAACCACCTCGGCAGCCGCCGCGTCGCCCATGCGCAAGCCGTCAAATGCGGTGCGTCCGCTGACCTTGCCTGCCTCTTCTGCAAGCTTTGTCATAGCGGTCTCGCGTCCTGCCGCCTTGCATTCTGCAATCTTTTCGGAGGTCATGTTGATCAGACCCGTAGCGGAGGAATAAGCCTCCCAACAGCCGCGTCTGCCGCAGGAGCAGGGACGACCGTCAACCTGAATAACGATGTGACCAAGCTCACCTGCCGCGGAGTTAAAGCCCTTGAATACCTTGCCTCCGTCGATGATACCGCCGCCAACGCCCGTGCCGAGGGTGATCATAACCGAGGACTTGGAGCCCTTTGCCGCGCCTGCAATTGCCTCGCCCCAAGCGGCGGCGTTTGCATCGTTTTCAATGTGGAACTCGCCTACCTTGGGGAGCTGTGCCTTCAAAAGAGGCAGAATGGGGAAGTGGTTAAAGGGGAGGTTGTTTGCGTAGATCGCCTCACCGCTCTCGTCGTCAACGATACCGGGGGAAGCGATACCAACGGATGCGATCTCGGTCAGCGCAATGCCCTTTTCGGTGCAGAGCTTTTTGCACAGCCCGGCAATGTCTGCTACGATCGCCTCACCGGGACGGTCTGCATTGGTGGGAACGCTGTCCTTAGCGATGATCTTGAATTCCTCGTTTACGATACCTGCGGCGATGTTGGTTCCGCCCAGGTCAATGCCAATACGGTACATAGGTAAAGTCTCCTTTGTATGTGATTTATTATAAATTTTTTATTTTGATTTAAGAGAAGTGATCCAAAAACGCGATGCGGTCGCATTCGTGCAGATCCAAAAGCTTGATGGCGCGCGCAAAGATCTCGCCCACACGGTCAAACGCATCGGGGTGATGCGCGTCACTGCCAAAATAGAACTTGCATCCCATGCTTTTTGCAATACGGAACATACGGAATACCGTGTCCACCTCGTTATCGGGGCATTTCAGATCATAGGAGTTGAGCTCAATTCCCACGCCGGTCTTTGCCGCTTTGGCAAAGATACGCTCCATGGTGTCGGACGGGATCATGTCCAGCGCCTCAAGATACTCTTTGTGCGAGGAGGGCACCAAAAGGGAGCATGCCAGGTGGGCAACGCCGATTTTTTCAAAGGGGAGCGGTAGATCCAAAAGAGCGTCCAGTCGCTCAGCCCAAAGCCGTGCCCGCGCCTCCTTGAAGGGGGCATCCTCGGGGCGAATGTTCTCACTCATATGCAGGTGCGTTGTGGGAATGACGATGAATTTGAAATCGTCAAAGCGCGCGGGCGGCGTGCCAAGGCGCAGATCCGAGGTCAGGTCGGTCTCACAGCCGAACAAAAAGCGAACGCCATCCGTTTGCGGCAGGGGGAGGGATTGCGCAATGTGGTCAAAATCCTGCGGACGGTACCAGCCCGAGTCGGTATGCACCGATGCATCCCAATAGTGGTCGGTCAGGCAAAGCACGGAGAGTCCGTATTGCTTGGCATATTGCATCAAGCGTGCAGGCGTTTGCTCGGGGTCTTTTGAGCAAGCGGAAAGCTGAGAGTGGATATGCAGGTCATGATCAAAGCGCAGGGGAGAAGACATGGCGTAGCCTCCTTAAAACATGGATTCGATGTCTGCTCGGTCGTAGTACTGCTTGCTGTCGCAAAAACGGCAGGCTACCTCCAAGCGTGCGGGCTTGCCCTCGGCGATCTGCTCATCCAACAGCTTGTACAGGTCGTCCTGTCCCAGGGTGATGAGTGCCTTGGTGGTGCGCTCGCGACTGCAGTTGCACTTGTAGTCAACGTCCAACTCGTCAAAAATATCAAACGGAATATCCTTGAGCGCAAGCTCGGCAATTGCCTCAAGGCTCATGCCTGCATCAAACAGCGCAGAGACGTTGGCAAGCGCTGGGATATTCTTTTCCAATTGATCTACCGTTTGGGGATCCGCAAAGGGGAGGAGCTGAATGAGCACGCCGCCTGCCGCGCGGCAGGTGCAATCGGTATCCACCAGCACACCCAGCGCGCAAACGGTGGGCACCTGCTCACTTTGCGCGTAATAGGAGGCGATGTCCTCGGCGATCTCGCCGCTGACAAGCTCAATGGAGCCGTTGTAGGGCTCGTTGGTTCCGATATCCTTGATGATGTTTAAAAAGCCGCTGCCTACAGCACCGCCAACGTCCAATTTTCCGTTGGATTTGAGGGGGAGCTCCACGTTGGGATTTTGAATGTAGCCGCGCACGTTTCCAAGGTAATCCGAAACGGCAAGCACCGTGCCTGCAGGTCCGTCGCCCTTGAGGGAGACGGTGATGGCGTCGGTCTTTTCTCCCAGCATACAGCCCATTAGCGAGGTAACGGTCAAAAGTCTGCCGAGCGTTGCGGAGGCTGTGGGAGTGGTGTTATGAATACGGATCGCTTCATTGACGATGTCGGTGGAGCGAATGACGTGGATCCGCGCACTGCCGTCGGCAGTCATAGCGCGCAAAATAGTGGATGACATAGTAAAATTCCTTTATCGGTAGTGGTATTATTTGGTTTCGTTTTTGATGGCGCGTGCCGCAACGTACCAACGCTCGGTCTTGTCGCAGGGCTCGGAGAATGCAAAGTCCGACCATACGCCAAGCAGCTCAAAGCCCGTTTGCATCAGCAAGGTGCGAACCGTATCAAGCGTGTAGCAACGCTCGTTCTGATGCTCGTCGGAGCGGCGGTAGGAGCCATCCGGCATTTCCTCAAACAGCGTCAGGTCAAAATCGCACAGTTCCGTATCGGGGTGGTAGGTGTTTTGCCAGCCGCAATACACGGCGGCTCTCTCCTCGCTCTCCTCGTCCTGCCACACCAGCTCGTCCTCCAATACGTAGGCGTTGTTGCCGTACACGTTGCAAAACTTGTATGGGGTGTTCATATCGAACAAAAAGAGCCCGTTGGGATCAAGGTAGTTATGCACGGTTGCAAAGCATTGTGCAAGGTCCTCCTCGCACAGCAAATAATTGAGGCTGTCAAGACAGCAGGTAACGGCGCCGACCGTGCCGTACAGCTCAAAGGTGCGCATATCCTGCTGCAACCACAAAACGGAGTGCTTGCCATTGTTGCGTACAAACGCCTCGCCAAGCATATCGGCGCTTCCGTCCACGCCGATCATATCGTAGCCGCGCGCGGCAAGCTCCAGCGTCATACTGCCCGTGCCGCAGGCAAGATCCAACACAAGCTCGGGGCGCGCCGTTAAAAAGCGATCGAAGCAGATCTCAAAAAAGTCTGCCCAAGCGCGGTAATCGATCTCGGCATTGAGCTTGTCGTAAACGTGCGCAATTGCCTCATATCCTTCACATCCCATCAGCGGTGTGCCTTTCTGTTCAAGCGATCCAGCACGTTGATATAGCCCTCGCTACCGTATTTGAGGCAACGGTTGACGCGGCTGATCGTGGCGGTGGAAAGACCCGTTTGCGATGCGATCTCCGCATAAATGTGGTTATCCATCAGCATTTTTGCGGCAAGCAAGCGTCGGGACATTTCCTGCAGCTCCGATGCCGTACAAAGATCCTCTAAAAAATGTCTGCATTCCTCGGGCGTCTGAAGCGTCAAAAGTCCTTGACACAAGTATTCCAAAAGCTCATCGTAATTGTTTGTTTTCATAGAGGGAAGCTCCTTTAACATTATAATGAGGATACTACTTCATATTGTACCATAAAAAAAATCAAAAGTAAATACGTTCTTTCTTTTTTTTAAGATAAAAATCACTTTTTTTCAGAAAAATTGCAAATTTAAAGTACTGAAGCAGGCAATTAAAAAAATACGAGAAGGGAACAAAAAACGGCGTTGCGCAAAACGCGGCGCAACGCCGTTCCGACTAGTGCGGAGATTTATTTTTCCAATTCCTTGAGGTATAGCTCCATTTGCTTTTCGGTGGGGCGATAATTGGGGTTGGAGCAGCAGGGGAGGGTGGGGGCACTTCCGTCATCTCCCCAAAACGGTGTCAAAAAATCGTTCTCATACAGTGCTTGATCTTCGGCACGGCGAAAATCGGGAATGTCATAAGGCTTGCCGCTCTCCAGTGTTGAGCGATGTGCCAAAATACCGACGGAGGACATGACGGTGGCAGAATAGATATCAAACGGATGAGGCGGCTGCTTGCCCTCCTTCACGCTATCCAAAAACATTCGTACGGTCAGGTAATCGGCACCGCCGTGTCCGGATTTTTCGATGAGCTCCTCGTCCTTATCGTTCCATGAGGGGGTGAAGAGATGATCGTTTTGCTCTCCCTCCGGCTTATCCCATTCGTTGTATCGGAGCATGACCTGTCTGCCCATGCCGCGCACGTTTTCGATCTGTCCCTTGGTACCGCAAATACGGTAGGAATTGTGATGCGCACCGTACAACGAGCAGGCGGTTACGCGGAATACCGAGCCATCGTCGTTGAGGGTAGTGATGTTTGCTGATTTATCGGCATTGTACGCGGCGGTTGGAACGTCCTCTGTTGGGGGCGCGTACATTGCAAAAGCCGTGACCTTTTTAGGGGTTGCGCCCGTGATGTGCATAACGGGGCCGAGTGAGTGGGTAATGTAGTAGGTGCGGGGTAAAAAATTGCGCCAATGATTTGGAGTGAAGATGTAGGTTTTGGTAAAATTGGTATCCCATTCGCTTACGGGATGATTGTATTCACCCTCGGCGTAAAGGATCTTGCCCAACTCACCGCTGTCAACTCTGCGCTTCATTTCTCGGTTGAAGATCATTTGCGGGTAATTTTCTGCAAGCATATAAACGCTGTTGCTCTTTTCAAACGCGCGTACCAGAGCAACGCCTTCTCCCATCGTGCCGTTTGAGGTGCATTCGCTCAAAACGTGAATATTACGCTCAAAGCACTTGATGGCATAGGGCGCGTGTTGATAAAAGTTGTTTGCCAAAATGACCGCATCCATGGGATGCTCGATGAATTCGTCAAAATCTTCATAGGCTGCAATATCGATTCCCAAACGGTTGATCGCCTTTTCGCGACGCGCCGTGTGACGGTCACAAATGGCAACGACCTCTGCGCCCAGCAAAAGACAGCATCGCGCAAGATCGACGCCTCTGCCGGCTCCAAATACGCCAACTCTGATATTTTTCATAACGTGCTCCTTTAAAATTGTATTTTTTATTGGATCTTTCAATACCATTATACCACAAAAAAGTGTGGAATCAATAGAATAATTCCATAGAAACATATAAAAAAGTTATTTTTTGCTTGCTTTTTTACGCGTTTTGTGATATACTGAATTTATTAAAAGGATCGTGAGGAAAATATGAAAAACAACGTTTGTAAATTTCCACTCTCTAACGAGTCGGGAGAGTTGTCTGTTTTTTGCTTTGTTTCGGAGAGCGACCCCATGGTGATGCAAAGCGCGGTGCACCTTACCCGCCGACGAATGATTTTAGTAGAACAGGGCGAGGGCTCGTTTTTATTTGATCATACAAGCGTTTCCTTTTGTGCAGGGACGTTGCTGTTTGGCTTTGAGGGGGAACGCTTTGTATTGGAAAAAGGGGAAGGCGTGCGCTATTTGTACGTCGATTTTGGCGGAACGCGAGGTGAGGAGCTTTGTCACCGCTTTGGCATTTATCCGCACACGCGTAAAAAGGAGAATATGAACGGATTGATCCCGTTTTGCAAGGAGGCGTTGCTGAGTACCGCGGCAGAGAATATCGACCTTGCGGCAGAGAGCGTGCTGCTTTACGTGTTTTCACGCTTTTCCGTTGATGCCTCGGTGCAAAACGATACCGTTCAAAAAATTGTGGAATACACGCAAAAGCACTTTCAGGATCCTGAAATTTCCATTGCAAAGCTTGCCGGGGAGATCGGCTATCACCCCAAATACCTTTCGCACTATTTCAAGGAGAAAATGCATATCGGTTATAGTGAATACCTGCGCTCGATGCGTTTTCAGTATGCCTTATCTTTGTTTGAGTTGGGGATCCATTCTATCAAAAACGTTGCCGTTTTGTCGGGCTTTTCAGATCCCCTGTATTTTTCAAACGCTTTTAAAAAGGAGATCGGCATATCCCCCAAGGAGTTTATCGCAAAGCTCTCTCTCAAGCAGACGGAATCATAATCGCCTGCCTTGTCGGCGGTGTTCTATATACGCCAAAAGCGTTCCCCAAACCGTATGTGGCTCGGGGAACGCCTTTTTAAACCGTCAAT
>JAZQYE010000092.1:0-2253 GCA_045633385.1 Eubacteriales bacterium
TTTTGTTAAAATGCTTGTAGCAAAAAAGAAAGGAAAAAATTCTGCTATGAAAAACAACCGTTTATTCTTCAACCAAAACAAAAAACGCTTGATCGCATTGCTCCTCGTTTCGGTCATGGCGCTCGTGCTGTTTACCGCCTGCGGCAAAGACGAGTCCACGGATCTTTCCAACGAGCCCGTCATCTATAATCTTGCCGCAACCGACTCCTACACCGTATCGCAAACGGCGACCAATTACGTCAAGCTCAACGTCAGCTACTCCACCGATGACGGTCAACGCTACAACGGCGACATCATCGTTAAGCTCGATCCCGAAAACGCGCCTATCACGGTAGAAAACTTCCAAACGCTCGTGGGCGAAGGTTTTTACGACGGCTTGATCTTCCACCGTGTAATTGAAAACTTCATGATCCAAGGTGGAGACCCCTTGGGCACGGGAGCCGGCGGCTCGGAGAATGAGATCATCGGTGAATTTTCCGCAAACGGCTACGACAATACCATCGACCACAAGCGCGGTGTCATCTCTATGGCGCGTCAGGGTGCACAGGGAGAAGCCGACAAGTATTACTATAACACCGCATCCTCGCAGTTCTTTATCGTACACGTTGACTATCCTTACCTCAACGGCAACTACGCCGCATTCGGTGAAGTGGTATTCGGTATGGGATCGGTGGACGGCATTGCAGGCGTTGCAACCGACTCCTACGACAAGCCCCTGCGCGAGGCAAAGATCGTTTCTGCCGTATTCGTTAACTACACCGAGCAAGCGGCAACCGAGGGCGAGACAAACGCCGATTGATCGCTTTTTTCTCTTTATGATACTCGTCATTACCGACCGCAAGGAAGTATCGGACGCCGTTCATTGCGAATTATCACAGCAAGAAATTTACCATATGTGCGTTCCGCTTGCACTCGGTTCCTTTTACTGTGAGCAAAAGGAGGTATGTGCCGTGGTGCTGGACTGCGTTTCTGCCCACTCCGAGGGAGAAATGCTTTGCCATACGCTTCGTCGGGCATACGAGCCCATGCCCATTGCGGCTATCGTTTCGCCGCACGTGCGCCCCAATATGCCCATCGATCGCCTCTTTCGTGACACCTCCCCAACCTCGCTTGCCAAAGAGATCGTCACGTTTTGCCGTGAGCTCGGCTGTGACAATACCGCCTTCAGCACCTATTATCTCAGCATTGACGCCGCGCAACGCACCTTTTATATGGGGCATGAATTAAAGCTTTCCCCACAGGAAACACGCCTGCTCAAATGCTTGTTTTATCGCGCCCCTTTTCCAACCGAGGAACAGGATATTTCTCTTCTTTGCGAGGACTGCACAAAAAAGAATCTGCTTCACGTAGCAGATTCGATTCGCCGCATCAACCGCCGCGCAAAGCGATTGGATCCGCGTCCGCTCATCGTTTACGTTCCCAACAAGGGCTACCGCTTACGGGACGGTATTCTGTAAGCTCCCCCAAACACATACCTTAGCCGCCCTACGGCGGCGGATTGGAGATCATTATGAAAATTACGTTTGTCGGAACATCCCACGGCATTCCCATGGAGGATCGCTACTGTGCCTGCACCATGCTGGAGATCGGAGACTCCATCTACTTTGTAGATGCGGGCGCTCCCGTCATTCACGCCCTGCTGCAAAGAAAAAAAGACCCCTGCAAGGTACGCGCCATTTTTACCACGCACGTCCATTCGGATCACACCGGTGGACTCTCCCCCTATTTGGAGCTGGTAGGCTGGGCATACACCAAGCACGAGGTTGACGTTTACCTGACCGAGCAACGCCTTGCCGACGGTCTCGTCGCTCTGCATGACGGCATGAGCGTTGCCCCCTTTGATTCCAAGCGCATTCGCTTGCATATCATCGACCCCGTGACCACGGTGTACGAGGATGAGAACGTCAAGGTGCAGTTCATTCCCACCAAGCACCTGGGCGATGCAAACCCTTCCAATGCCATTCTGATCACCGCAGGTGATAAAAAATTGCTCTTTTCGGGCGACCTCTCCTACGGCATGCACATGAACGACTTCCCTACCGTTGTATGCGAGGAGGATTTTGATCTGTTCGTATGCGAGTTTGCACATGGACTCACCTTTGATAATTTGGGCAAATATTTTGACAAGTGCCGTGCAAAGCGCGTGTATTTTAACCACATTTGGACGATGGATAAGCTTGCGGACATTGAGGCCGCCAAGTCGCGTTATCCCTTTGAGATCGTTGCATCCTACGACGGTCTTGAAATTGAGAT
>JAZQYE010000093.1:0-3033 GCA_045633385.1 Eubacteriales bacterium
GGAAAGGACATAATGGCATAGTTGACCGGCATAGGCAACAGATATCGTGCCAGCACAGCGGCTCCGTAAAGAATGAAAAAGGGCTTTGCCGCTTTTGCGGAAAAGCGGATGCAAGCATACAGCACAAACGAAAATGAACCCCAATAAAAGGCAAAATTCATCAAAGGCTCGATCAGCTCCATCCATAAAAACAGGAGCACCGAATCTCTCCAGACCACGTTGCTGTCAAGCAACAAATAGACCGGGGTATAAACGGCTGTTACAAAAAACGTACAAGCCGCCAAAAAGATCAAAAACTGCTTTTTCAGCTTTTTGAAGTGCAACGAATCAAACAAAGAATTCTTCACAAGATACCTCCCTATGAAAAAACTACTCTATTATAGCATAAATCGAAGCGGATTTGTATGTTTATTTGTAAATATTTCGTTTCGTTCACATATTCTGTTAAAAAAGGAAGGAGGTTCTGCAATGCAACGCTACGAGCCGCAATTGAAGATGCCCTTTGACCACGCCGCCATGGTGGAGGAGTTAAAGAGCTTGGCAGATGAATTTTCATGCTTGGAGCTAAGGTACCTCGGGAGTTCCATTCGGGAGCGATCCATTCCACTCCTTGCGCTTGGAAACGGACCTCGGCGCGTGCTGTACGTGGGCGCGCATCACGGCATGGAGTGGATCACGTCTGCTCTGCTGTGCAAATTGATCCGTGAGCTATGCCAAACTGTACGCGATCAAAAGCCTGTATTTGGCATTTTGCCAGCTTGTCTTTGCTCAGCGTACACGATTTTTTTCGTTCCCATGCTCAACCCCGACGGTGTGGAATATCAAATACACGGAATAGACGAAACCGATCCGTTATACGAACGCGTGATACGCATGAATAACGGCAGTACGGATCTAAGCCGATGGCAGGCGAACGCGCGCGGCGTTGATCTTAACCACAACTATCACGCCGGCTTTTGGGAGTATCGGCGTATAGCGGCGGAGCAAGGCATTGACGACGGAGCTCCCACGCGCTATTGCGGTGAATGCCCCGAATCCGAGCCGGAGGTCAGCTTGCTTTGCGATATGATCCGCTTTTTTGCTCCTTGGCAAGGGATAATGACCTTGCACACGCAGGGCGAGGAGATCTACCTCTCCCCTCATGCCACGCTGCGCACGCGCCAAAGTGCCGCACGCTTGTCCCGTTTAACGGGCTACCGCGTCCTTCACGCAACGGGGCTTGCCTCTTACGGGGGACTGAGCGATTGGTGTGCCGAAGTGATGCAAATTCCCGCCTTTACCGTAGAATGCGGTAAGGGATGCAATCCCCTCCCTGCCTCCGATCTTTTTTTCATCTACACCGTTTTGCGAAAGGCTTTTTTATTATTTCCTACCATTTTATAAATATAGAGCCTCTTTTTTGAAAAAATGATTGCAAAATGAGGCAAAATATGGTATGATATAATATGGCATTATTCGGCAAAGGAGCTTTGGCGGCGTATGGAATACCGTATTGATTGGAATTGCAAATTACTCCCGTTTGAAAACGATCCTTGCACCACCGCCGCAGATGCGGCATACGCCTTGGAGCTGTTGCACGATCAATTCGGCTTTTCCAAATTTTTAATGATGTCCGAATGGAGCATGGATCATGAATCGATCCGCGCGCATCAAATCCGCTGTGCGGCAATGCAAAACGCCTTGTCCACAACGCTTGCAAAAACGCGCAAGCTCAAATATGCCACCGCCGCGCATCTTTTGCCCGATCTTTCAAAAGAGATTGGTTTGGAGCGGTTGACACTTGGTGCACAACGGTATTTGCCCATCCTTTTGCCGATTTCCGCTTATGAGGAATGGATCGATACGGAGCTGAACGCCCTGCTCTATCAAAGACATTTTCAGCTCATGTTCCTCTCCTTCGATTACGCCGCTATCCTATATCCGCAAAGCATATTGGAAAAACTGATGCGCATTCCTCATGCGATATATCAATTCTCGATCAAATCCTTGGAGATTTCAACGATTTGCGACCTTGTGCGCACTCTCTTGCGCAAAAACGCGACCGTGGTGTTGGGAACGGGCGTGGCACATCCGCAAAAGCTGACGGAATACCGCGCCGAACAGATCGAAGCCGCCGCACTCTGCCATTTATCCAAAGCGGAGCTGCAAACCTTGCTTCGCGGTGGACGTACGTTTTGGGCTTCGATTCATTCCCCTGCCGTGGCGCGGTGATCGCAATATTTTAATCGGGTTGCTTCTCCGCCGCGCAAGTGTCGCTCCTGCTTGTTTTTGAGCAATATTTGGCGCACCTGCAAATACAGAGCCTGATTGACAACGCGCAGGCGTTGCGTCACGTCCTTATGTACCGTGCTTTTGCTGACGCCGAACACCTGCGCCGCCGAACGAACGGTTGCACCGTTTTCTACCAGATATTCACCGAGTATCACACACCGTTCCTTTTGATTCCATTCCGTGATCATCGTTTCCTCCCCTTTCAGGTTTTTGTTTCATTTGTATGCCGAAGGAAACCGTTTTAGAAGCATTCTTGCAAAAAAAGGAGATCTTTATGCAAAAAGAAGAACAGCGCTTTATTCAATCCGATATTTTGGAGGGCATGACCTCTATTTCGGCTTTGCTCGCCGCAAAAGACTGCAATGACCGAAAAATTGAAAAGGTGTGGATCGACCGAGCCAAACGCCGTTCCAAATCTGCCGAAATCGGCTTTTTGACGGCAAAATCGCACGAAAGAGGATTTTCGATCGAATTTACCGATGCCGCAGAGATTGAAAAGTTCGCCATTGGAAACACGCACGGCGGCATTCTTGCTTTTTGTTCTCCTCGCATCATTCCAACCTTGAAAAAGGAGGATATTCTTCCAAACCGCTTTTACGTTTATCTGGAAGGAATTGAGGACCCCTACAACTTTGGCTATGCGTTGCGCTCCTTGTACGCCGCAGGGGTAAGCGGTGTGATCTTGCCTCCCCGCAATTGGATGAGTGCCGCAGGTGTGGTAGCGCGTGCCTCGGCAGGTGCCTCCGAGCAGATGCCCATTTG
>JAZQYE010000094.1:0-2350 GCA_045633385.1 Eubacteriales bacterium
GATATTCCCACAGGTCAGGGACGCCACATTGACTGTAAATCCCGTTTACAGGAATTCGTTCAAAAAGACCAAGGCAGATTGGAGTATCGCTTGGTCTGCGAAAGCGGTCCGGATCACGATAAGACCTTTTTGGTAGAGGTGTATCTGGATTCCAATCAAATCGGCGTTGGAAGCGGACATTCCAAGAAACACGCCGAGCAAGCTGCCGCCAAGGATGCTTTAAAGCTGTTTGGTATCGGGCACTGATATGTCGCACTGTAACGTTCCGATTTTTATTCCGCATATGGGTTGTCCCAATCAATGCGTGTTTTGCAATCAGCGTTCGATCTCGGAGTGTCGGGAGTTTCGTGAGGAAGAGGTCAAGCTACAAATCGATACTGCACTTTCTACCTGCACACGGGAGGATACCGTGGAGATCGCCTTTTTTGGTGGCTCCTTTACGGGCATCGACCGCGCGTTGATGGTGCGTCTTTTAGAGCTTGCCGAGTGTTACGTCCAAGAAGGCAGAGTTACATCCATTCGGCTCTCCACCCGTCCCGACTATATTGATGGGGAGATTTTGGATATTCTCTCACATTATTCCGTGCGCCATATCGAGCTCGGATTGCAAAGCATGGATGACGCCGTTTTGCAGGCGTCGAAAAGAGGACATACCGCACACCAAGCGGAGCGTGCCTGCCGCATGGTCGTGGAAGCGGGCTTTTCGCTCGTCGGACAAATGATGATCGGTCTGCCGCTGTCCACCCAAGCTACCGAGTGCTACACTGCCGAGCGCATTTGTGCGCTGGGAGCACAGGCGGTACGCATTTATCCCACGGTGGTGTTTTACGATACGCCCTTGTGCCAAATGGCGCAAAGCGGCAACTATCAACCGCTTTCTACCGAGGAGGCGGTACGCAGAGGAGCGCAGGTGTTGCGCATCTTCCGCGCGCACGGTGTTCCGTGCATTCGTCTCGGTCTTTGTGCAACCGATACGCTGACCTCACCCGACGCGGTGTACGCAGGTCCCAACCATCCCGCACTTGGCGAAATGATCATGAGCGAGTGCGCGTACGAGGAGATCTATACGGCACTGAAAAGCGCGGACTTGCTTGGTCAGGAGGTCGTGTTGGAGGTGCCCGTGCGCGAGGTCTCTATCGTGACGGGACAGCACAAAAGCAATATCAAACGATTATTACGCGAAACGGAAACAACGGTGCGACGTGTGATTGGATCACGCGATTGCCGATCTGTCATTCCGCATCTCGCTTCTCAAAATCCATTTTAGGAGGAACGTACTTTGTATCTGAAATCATTGGAAATGCAGGGCTTTAAGTCCTTTCCCGACAAGACCAAGCTGGTATTTGAAAGTGATAACGAGGTCAATCTTGTCAACAACGGGGAGGCACACGGCGTTACCGTCATCGTCGGACCAAACGGTTCGGGTAAATCGAATATCGCCGACGCCATGCGTTGGGTTTTGGGAGAGATCTCATCCAAAAGCTTGCGCGGAAGCAAGATGGAGGACGTTATTTTCGGCGGTGCAGACAGTCGCCGTCCCATGGGATATGCCGAGGTTTCGGTCACCTTTGATAACCGCGGAGAGTTTGCAAGGCTCGATTGCCCCTACGATGAGGTAACGGTCACGCGTCGTTATTACCGTTCGGGTGACAGTGAGTATTTTATCAACCGCAAGGGTGTGAGACTCAAGGATATTTACGAGCTGTTTATGAACACCGGTGTCGGACGCGACGGTTATTCCATCATCGGTCAGGGTCGTATTGCGGAAATGGTATCCCGTAAGAGCGAGGAACGCCGCAGTGTGTTTGAGGACGCTTCGGGTATTGCAAAATACCGCTATAAAAAGAACGAGGCAGAGCGTAAGCTCAAAAATACCGAAGAGAACATGACGCGCGCCAACGACATCTTTTTAGAGGTGTCGGCGCAGGTAGGTCCCTTGCAAAAGGAGGCTGAAAAAGCCAAAAAAGCCATCGAATTGATGGAGAATAAAAAGAGAGCCGACGTCAGTCTTTGGCTCTACGATACCGAAAAGCTCCGCGAGGAGCTGACGGCGGCAGAGGAAGCTATGCAGCACGCAAGCTTCGATCTGCAAATGGCAGAGGACGGTATTCAATCCCTCGAGGCGCAAAACGCAAAGCTGTTTGAGGCATCGCAGGGAAGTAAAAAGGAGTCCGAGGAGCTGTTGACGCAAATTCGCGAGCAGACCGAGCAATGCCATACTTTAGAGAGCGAATACCGCGTAGCCGAAAACACCATTGCGCACGCAAAGGAGCTGATTGCCGCAACGCAGGGAAGCGTGGGAGGCACCGAAAAGGCACTGCAAAATGAAATGGAGGCTTCGGCAAAGCAT
>JAZQYE010000095.1:0-8349 GCA_045633385.1 Eubacteriales bacterium
CCCTTGACGGTGATCCTTCCGCGCCGCGAGAGCATTCCCAAATCCACCACCGGCGGCCTTGACAGCGTGGCAGTCCGTTGCCCCTCGCACCCCGTAGCACGCAGGCTCATCGAGCTGTGCGGCTTTCCCATTGCCGCACCGTCGGCAAATCTTTCGGGCAAGCCATCCCCCACCTGCGCCGCACACGTGGCACAGGATATGGACGGTCGCGTAGATATGATCCTCGACGGCGGCGACTGCGAGATCGGTCTGGAATCCACCATCGTCAAGATCGAGGGCGATAGCTTGATCCTGTTGCGCCCCGGTGGAATTACATACGACGCACTCTCTATGGTGTGCGAAAAGGTCTCCATTGCCGACGCAGTACTGCACAAGCTTGCCGAAAACGAGCGTCCGCTCTCCCCCGGCATGAAATACCGCCATTACGCGCCTACGGCACCGCTCATTTTGCTTTCGGGCAAGAACGAGGACGTGCTCGCATTTTTGCAAGCGGAGCAACGAAGCAAGCGTTGCGCCATTTTGTGTTACGAGGAAGAACGTGCCGCACTCACGGCGCACAACCTCTTTCCCGTTGGAAAGCGCGACGATCTTGCCGCACAGGCGCACCTGCTCTTTCACGCTCTGCGAGATGCCGACAAAACCGATGCCGACGTCATTTACGCGCATCTGCCCCCCCGTGAAGGGCTTGGGCTTGCACTCTATAACCGCATGATCCGTGCCGCGGCACACACCGTGCAAGAGGTATAACCCCCTCTGCCGCATCACCGTTTTTTCATCCTGTCATCCCTTATCCTACAGAAAGGACCATTTCAGAATGGCAAGAAAGCAAAAAAAAGAAGAAAAGAAAGAAATCGTTTACGCGCCCATTCTCTACCAACCCATTACCGAGACCATTGAAAAGAACTATATGCCCTACGTTATGAGCGTGATCGTTTCCCGTGCGATCCCCGAGATCGACGGACTCAAGCCCTCGCACCGCAAGCTCCTTTACACCATGTACAAAATGGGGCTTTTGTCGGGCGCGCGTACCAAAAGCGCAAATATCGTAGGTCAGACGATGAAGCTCAATCCACACGGCGACGCATCCATTTACGAAACGCTGGTACGTCTGACGCGCGGAAATGCCACGCTCCTGCACCCCTTGATCGACTCCAAGGGATCGTTTGGTAAGCAGTATTCCTCCGAAATGAAATACGCCGCGGCGCGTTACACCGAATGCAAACTTGATCCTATTTGTCAGGAGCTGTTTGCAGGCATTGACAAAAACGCCGTGGATATGATCGATAACTACGACGCTACCATGAAGGAGCCCGTTCTCCTGCCCACCACCTTCCCCAACATTCTCATTACACCCAATATGGGAATTGCCGTTGGTATGGCGTCCAACATCTGCTCCTTTAACCTTGCGGAGATCTGCGAGGGCACCATTGCGCTCTTGCGCAAGCCCAAGCTCCCCGTTGAAAAAATGATGGAGCTGGTCAAGGCTCCCGACTTTTCGGGCGGCGGCGTTATTTTGTACGATGCAGAGGAAATGAAAAAGATCTACACCACGGGTGTCGGCTCCATCAAAATGCGCGCAAGATACGTTTATGACAAGGAAAACAGCTGTATCGACATTATACAGATTCCCTACTCCACCACCATCGAGCTGATCATTGCAAAGCTGACCGCGCTCTACAAGGAGGGTAAGATCAAGGAGGTCACCGACTTCCGCGACGAGATCGATCTGAGCGGCTTTAAGCTCACGTTGGATATTCGCCGCGGCACCGACCCCGAAAAGCTGATGGCAAAGCTGTTTAAGCTCACCCCCTTGGAGGACAGCTTCCGCTGTAACTTCAACGTGCTGATCAACTCTGCCCCCCGTACCATGGGCATGATCGAGATCTTGCACGAGTGGATCGCCTTCCGTTTGCAGTGCCTGAAGCGCGAGTTGAAGTTTGACCTGAAGAAAAAGAAGGACAAGCTGCATCTGTTGCTCGGTCTTGGAAAAATCCTTTTGGATATTGACAAAGCGATCCGCATCATTCGCAAGACCGAAAAGGAATCCGACGTCGTTCCCAATTTGATGAAGGGATTTGACATTGACGAGATCCAGGCAAACTTTATTGCCGAGATCAAGCTGCGTTACCTCAACCGCGAATACATTCTCAACCGCTTGGCTGAAATTGAAGACCTGCAAAAGGAGATCGCCGACATGGAGGAAACGCTCAAGGACGAGCTCAAGCAAAAGGCACTCATCATTCAGCAGTTGACCGAGATCAAAAAGAAGTACGGTCAGCCGCGTCGCACGCAGATCATTGCCGCAGAGGGCATTAAAGAATACAAGGAAGAGGAGCATATCGAAAACTACCCCGCTCGCTTTGTACTCAGCCGCGAGGGATACTTTAAAAAGATCACCTTCCAATCCCTGCGCGGAAATGACGAGCAATCCTTTAAGGACGGCGACGAGCAGCTCGCGCTGTTTGACGGTCAAAACACCGATAATTTGGTGTTCCTGACCAACCAACAGCAGCTCTACCGCGCCAAGGCAGAGGATTTTGATACCACCAAGGCATCGGCGTTGGGTGACTACCTGCCCGTAAAGCTGCATATGGATCCCGACGAAAAGCCGATTTTGATGAATATTCAAAACAAATATCCCGCAAAGGAGAATTTTGTATTTATCTTTGAAAACGGCAAGGGCGTACGTATCTCCCTTACAAACTACGAGACTACCGGAAACCGCCGCAAGCTGACCTCCGCATTCTCCAAGGTCTCCCCCATCGTGGCGGCATTTTATGAGAAAGCACCCATGGAGCTCCTGCTCACCGCATCCGACAACCGCGCCATTCTCATCAAGTCCTCCCTCATCCCCGTTATGTCCACCCGTACCTCCAACGGTGTTCAGCTCATGACGCTCAAAAAGGGCGAAAAGCTGATCGCCGCTACGGCTGACACCGAGCTGATCCCAGAGGATGCAAAGGGACTCAAAAAGGTCAAGATCCCCGCAACGGGCGTTCTGTTGGAAAAAAAGTAATACACCGCTTTGGAAAGGAATAAACGATCATGGCAAAAAACAACTCCTCGCACTCCCTGCCCGTTCGCATTTTGGCATTGGTGCTCTCTATTCTGGTCGCCTCCGGCGTGCTGATGTATTTGGTCACCTTTATCATGAATCTGTTTGCGTAACGCACGCAAAGCAATGTAATTAACGTTGCTTTTGCAAACGAGATTTGCATTTTTTCGTAAAATTCTGCTCAAAAAAACACGTTTTTATTGACATCATTGCTTTTTTATGCTATACTAATTCTATATCTCCCAAAAGACAGACCGCAACGCGCTTGCCGGAAAGGAGGAGACTATGGGTTTTCAAACCATATTCAAGCGGTATGAATTAAAATATATGCTGACCCTGGAGCAAAAGGAAAAGATCCTGCGCGCCATGGAACCGTATATGGAATTGGACCGCTACGGCCGCAGTACCATTCGCAATTTGTACTACGACACCGACACCTATCGCCTCATTCGGCATTCCATCGAAAAGCCGGTGTACAAGGAAAAACTCCGTGTCCGAAGCTACACCTCTGCAAAGCCCGACAGTACGGTGTTTGTGGAGCTGAAAAAGAAGTACAAGGGCATTGTTTACAAGCGGCGCGTTTCACTCCCCTACGAGGAAGCAATGGATTGGCTCGCACGCCGACGCCATTGTCACCTTGATACGCAGATCACACGAGAGATCGATTATTTTCTCGAATATTACCAAAACCTACATCCCGTTGTTTATCTTTCCTATGCGCGAGAGGCTTACTACGAGCGCAACGGCGGCGATTTTCGCGTGACGTTTGACGACACCATTCTCTCCGATTGGAACAACCTGAGCCTGACCGAAGAACCGAGCGGCACACCGCTTTTGGAAGAGGGCAAGGTACTTATGGAGCTCAAATGCTCCGGCGGACTTCCGCTTTGGATGACCGAGGTGCTCACGCGCGAAAAGATTTATAAGACCTCGTATTCCAAATACGGCACCGCTTACCAAAAAACGATACTGCAAAACAAAAACATGATTTCTAACGATATGGAGGACACCGCTCATGACAAGCTTCAATCTCAATCAACTCTTCCGCGGTCTGTTTGATAACGATTTGACCGTACTGATCGACATTACCGATTTTCTTCTTTGCATCGGCGTTTCGCTGTTGGTTGGTATTTTGCTCACCCTTTGCTACATGTACCGCACGCGCTACACCAAAAGCTTTGTGGTCACCCTTGCCCTGCTCCCCTCTGTGGTTTGCGTGGTCATTATGATGGTCAACGGAAACGTGGGCGCAGGTGTTGCCGTTGCGGGTGCATTCAGTCTGGTACGTTTCCGCTCCGTTCCCGGTACGGCAAAAGAGATCTGCACGCTCTTTTTGGCAATGGGCGCGGGCTTGATTGCAGGTATGGGCTACCTTGCGTTCTCCCTGCTCTTTACCATCATTCTTTGCATCTTCTTCCTGCTTTACAACCGCTTGGATCTCGGCTCCAAAAAGAATGCCGCGCTGTACAAGACCATCAGCGTGACCATTCCCGAGGATCTTGATTACTCCGATATTTTTGACGATATCTTTCGTGAGTTCACCTCCTCTTACGAGCTGATGCGCGTAAAGACCACCAACATGGGCAGTCTCTTCCGCTTGACCTACAACGTTACCCTGCGCGACGTTGCAAGAGAAAAGGAAATGATCGACCGCCTGCGTTGCAAAAACGGAAACCTTGAGATCACCGTTTCCCGTCAGGATACCAGCGTAACAGAGCTTTGATCTACATACGAAAAAGAGGTTGAGTCGGTTGACTCAACCTCTTTTTTATCTGTTAACCCAAAATATATTTTTCGGGCGTAGGATCTGCAAAAAAGGAAACGGGAGACTTATCGCTGACGAAATAATCGATGCTCTCCATGCTCGTTTGATAAAAGGTAGAACTTTTGCCCCATTTACTGCTGTCACACAAAAGGATCTTTTTGCGCGCGTTCTTCATCATGACGTTACGCACCGCTACCTCCTCGGCGTAGCAATCAAAAAACTCGCCTGCCGCGTTGACCGCCTGCACCGAAAAGATCGCCGCATCTGCATGGATCTTGCGCAAAAATTCCTGCGCGTAGCCGCCAACCAGCACGGCGCGGTTATCCTCCGAGATCATGCCCCCCGTGCAATACGCCTTGATGTCGTAGCCCGAAAGACAGCTCATCACGTCCACGCTGTTGGTCACCACGGTAATACCGCCAACGGCAGGCAACAGCTCCGCCACAAAAAAGGCACTGCTGGAGCCGTCCAAAAACACGGTATCTCCTGTGCGAAGCAAGCCAACCGCCGCCTTTGCCATCTGCTTTTTTTGCGCAATGTTTTCATGACTGCGCAAGGAGAACGGGATCTGCTTACCCAAGGAGTTGGCAAGCTTAACGCCGCCGTAGCTGCGCAATACCAAGCCTCGCTCCTCCAAATTCTTTAAATCGCGGCGAATGCTCGATGCGCTGATGTTGATCTTGCGCACCAAATAATCTACCGTTGCATATTCGGTTTCGGTCAAAAGTGCAAGGATCTCTTCCTCGCGTTCACACTTATACATGATCTGTCTCACTCTCATTCTTGCGCAATGTTGCGCTTTGTTGCACATTTATTATAATATAAAAAACAGGATTTGTAAATAGGATTTTGTAATTTTTTTATTATTTACATATTCCCGTAGAAATACGGCACAAAATGTGATACAATAAAGAGTGTCATGCGACAATCTTAAAAAAGGAGGGGTATTTATCAAAATTTTATTTTTTGATATGGAATTTGCCAACGGTCAGGTCGCGGGCTCGATCTATTCCATCGGCTATCTTGTGACGAACGAGGACTTTGAGATCCTGACCCCTGCTACCGATCTTTGTATCAACCCCGACTGCAAGTGGAATGACTACGTGGTGCAAAACATTCTCGCCTATCCCAAGGACGAGATCGAAGCCGCACCAGCCTTCCCCCTGCATTACGATTTTCTCAAAGAGCTGTTTTCCTCGGTTGACGTAGCGGTCGGCTTTGCCGTTGGAAACGACGTCAAGGCGTTGCAAAGTGCCTGCCGACGGTACGAGCTGCCGCAAATTTCCTATCGTTGGTTTGACGCAGAACGGCTCTGCCGCAAGACCGATCAACACCGCGAGGCAAGAGGTCTTGGCGGCTGTGTACGCGCATGGTGCGGTAAAGAGCCGCAAAACCGCCATCGCAGTGACGGCGACGCCCTTGCCACCATGAACCTTTTAAAAGCGGTCTGCGAGGCGATGCACGTCAGCGCGGACATGCTGCTTGAAGCCTACCCCGACTGTGCCGGTAAATCGACTGCCACACCAAAGGCAAAGCCGAAAAGCACCTCCCACAAGCGCCGTAAGCGCGCTCCACACAAGAAAAAATCCACCGAAAAGGAGAACTCCAATGAAGTATCTGATCGTAGTTGATATGCAAAACGATTTTATCGACGGCTCACTTGGAAGTGCCGAGGCAGTTGCCATTCTCCCATACGTTCGCGAGCTGATCAAGAGCTTTGACGGCAAGGTGCTGTTTACTCGCGACACGCATTTTGAGGACTATGAAACCACGCAGGAGGGCAAAAAGCTCCCCGTTCGCCATTGCATCAAGGATAGCGACGGCTGGCAGATCCACCCCTCTCTGGAGGCTCTGCGCCAAACGCCTGCCATCGATAAGATCACCTTTGGATCTAAGGCACTGGTCGATCTGCTTCAATATGAGGAGAAGATCGAGGAGATCACCTTCGTCGGTCTTTGCACCGATATTTGCGTCATCTCCAACGCTATGCTCGTCAAGGCGTTTTACCCCGAAATCCCTTTGACGGTTGACGCCAAGGGGTGCGCAGGTGTGACTCCCGAAAGCCACAAAAACGCGCTTGCAGCAATGAAAATGTGCCAGATCAACGTTATAAACGAATAATCCAAAAGGAGCGCTTCTATGAATACGATTCAAAAATACACCCTCTGCGCCTTAGCACTCATGCTTCTTCTCTTACCGCTGACCGCTTGCGGCTCCAATACCCTCTCGGGCAATTACGTTCCTGCCGAAAACGAAATGTCAAACGGCGGTGTGACCTACTATTTTACCAAGACCGAGGTCATTATGTCGGTTTTGGACGGCGAGAGCATGATCCAATACGTATGCAATTATGAGATCATTCCCAACGAGGAAGATCCCACCAAGGAGATCATTACAACGGTCTATACCGACATTGTGTACTACGGAGAAGACAGTGCAATCGCCGCTTCGGTCAAAGCTATGAAACAATCCTACATCGATGGAACCGTACACAAAGCCGATTTTGAACGCGGCAAAGGCTACATTATCATCAACGGTGTCAAATTGATCAAAAATGCGTAAACGAAAAAGAGTCAAATGCAGTCGCAACTGCGTTTGACTCTTTTCATTTACGTCTCGCCAAGTTCTTTTTTACCGTGCTCACAAAGGTCGCGCAAGGGGCATATTTTGCATTGCGGTGCACGTGCCGAGCAAACATCCCTGCCAAACTGCACGATGCGGTGGCAAAAGTCGCTGATCTCGTCGGGTGGGAGCAGAGGCGTCATCAGCTTTTCAACACGTACGGGATCCTTCAATCCCTCGCGGTACATTCCAAATCTGCCGCAAATGCGCATACAATGCGTGTCGGCAACCACACCGCCCTTGCGGTATAAATCCCCCAATAAAAGGTTTGCTACCTTTCTGCCCACTCCGGGAAAGCGCAACAGCTCCTCCATCGTGTCGGGAACAACGCCGCCGTACTCGTTGACCAGCATGGCGCAGGCGTCCTTGGTGTTTTGTGCTTTTACGTGATACAAGCCGCAGGGGCGTATGTAATGCTCCAAATCGTCTATGGGAGCATCGGCGATCGCTTGAGGCGTTGGATAAGCTGCAAACAGCTCACGGCACACCAAATTGACCCGTGCATCGGTACACTGCGCCGAAAGCCTGCCCATGATCAACAGCTTCCACGGCTCCCCATTCCATTCCAACGCACACAGCGCATCGGGGTATATTTCCTGCAAACGCGCAACGATCTCGCGCATCCGTTCTCTTTTTTGTGCTTGTGTCATACCGTTCCTTTCCGCGCCCCACACCGTCGCGTGCGTGTTCGATCTCTTCCCACGTATTGTAACATATTTTGCGCAAAAAGTCAAGAGAAAAAGAGAGGAAGTACGAGACGTACTCTAAAAGACAGCTTTTAGAATTCAACGGAATAAGATCCCTCATCGATAAAAAAAGGACAGAGAACGTTTTACGTTCTCTTCCCTTTTTTAATGCCGCAGGCAATTCATTGCTTTGTGTCTGCAGGACACCGCATAGGATCAAT
>JAZQYE010000096.1:0-16669 GCA_045633385.1 Eubacteriales bacterium
TTTGCGGCACGCGCAATACGGGACGCCTTGGTTGCGATCAGAGATTGATGATTGATCATCATCAACACGTAGGTTTCAATAAACTGTGCCTCAATGGCTCTGCCGCGCACGATCAGGAGCGGCTCACCCGGGAACACGACAGTTCCTTCGGGAACTGCCCAAATGTCTCCTTGAAAACGAAAATCCCTTAAAAAGTCCAAAAACTCCTCCGAGAAGCATTGCTTGCTTCTCAAATAAGCAATATCGTCCTCATCAAAATGGAGATTGTTGATATATTCCACAACCTGCTCAAGTCCCGCAACAATGGCGTAACCGCCGTTATCGGGATTGTTGCGATAGAACATATCAAAATAAACGATCTTGTCCTTCATTCCGCATTGAAAATAACCGTTGCTCATGGTCAATTCGTAAAAATCGCAAAGCATGGTCAAATTTCTCGAAATATCCTTCATTTGCTTTCCTTTCTGTGCCGAGCACATCGTATCATTGGCACTATTATATCACACTATTTTCGTTTTTTCAATAGGCGCAAGGAATTTCTTGCGTAAATTAAACAAGCGATGCCGCAAAAATTGCGACACCGCCGTAAAAAACATACGTTTTAGGTGATCTTTTTGAGAATTTTAACGATTGGAAGAATCAAAATTCCCAACACAAAGTTTCCAACTGCGTGAATGCAATCAAACGGTAAGCCGGTCAAGACCCAAGCAAACACGGTGTGAAGCTCCATACCCGAAAACAGAATATAAGCCGGCACGTACATAACGCCGTACAACAGCCCGTGCAATGCCGATACTGTCATGTAAACGAACGGTTTTACTTTTTCGGGCATATTTTGCGGCAGGAGCATAATGACACCCCATAAAATCGGCCACAAATATACCTCGGGCAACCAACCAAAGGGCGAAAATCCCTCCAGTAATCCGTTTACAAAGATGTAAGCGCCAATTGGAAGCAGCGCCTTTGCGCGATACGTCAGTGTAAAAGCTACGATAAACGTGCCCAAAAGATGTACGTTTGGAATGATCTCCATCAAAAACTTTGAAACGAACATCAACGCGCCCAGCATTGCAAAAATTGCGATTTCTTTGATCTTCAGCTTCAACCCTGTTCCACCTTAAACATATAGGTTGCGCCGTCGGTAATATCGGTTTTATCTACACCCGTTAAGCCGTATTCGCCGTTGATGTAGAATGCCCAATATGTTCCCGTGGTTTCGTACTCGGCAAGAATGCCGTTTACCTTTTTAACGTAGAGTCCGTATGCTCCCTCGTCCCCCTCGATTAGTTCCTCGGCAAACAATGCCTCGCCCACTGTCTTTTTGGTGCTGGTGATCTCAAAGGTTGTCTCGTTACCGTCACCGTCAACCACCACAAAGGTGAAGCTTCTGGGAGGATAGGTCTCCTCTTCTGTGCCTTTGTCGTTACAAGCCGTTGTAAGCAGTGCCATAGCCGCAATCAGCACGATACAAAGGAAGAACGACAACGATTTGTTCAAACGTGTCATTTTCATTGTTCTTTCTCCTTCATAAAAAATATTTTCTCCAAACCGGCGCCCGCGGTTTTAAACGGAGCTTTGATGACGGGTATTTCGACTTGATACATCGTTACTCGGTCTTCTCAGCAAAAGCCAATGACGTTGTCTCGGGATGCGGCTCCCGATCAGAGCAACGAATACAGCGTATCTCACGGCGACGGGCTCGTACAGGATTTACACCTGTTTCCCCTATTCATCAAGGGTCATTATAGCACACAACACTCCAAAAAGCAAGTACTTTTTTAAACTTTATTGTTTTTTACAAAAAAAAGCTGTTTTTTGAAAAAAATATTTTTTCTGACCAAACCTTTTTTGATTTTTTGACACTATATAAACAAAGAGCAACAAAAGATTGACTAAAATCAACTAACAGTCTATTGACAATGCTTGCTTTTTTTGTTATAATATGCTTGCAACCAAGGCTTGAGAAGTACAATTGAGCCAAGGGAGCAATATATTTACAAAAGAAAGGAGGCGGGTTAATGTTTTACCATATCACAAAAGGAAATCTATCTCTCGCCTTGATGCTGTTCGCAAAACAGTAACGCTTAACAGCATTGAGCTGTTTCAGAGAAGATCTCCGACCAAACCTTGGGGCATCCTTGCGATGCATGGATGCCCTTTTCTTTACGGAGGTATAATGCTGAAGATGGAAACTTTCGGTCGCAGAATTGCCGCGTTGCGACTTCAATCAGGGCTGAAACAACACGAAATTGCAGATCGTGTCGGTGTTTCTCCCCAAGCGGTTTCAAAATGGGAGAGAGGACTCTCCTGCCCCGACATTCTTGTGTTAGATGACCTTTCATCGGCGCTCGGCGTAAGCATATCGGAACTATTTATCAATTCGGAGGAATTATGAAAGATTACAAACCGTTTATCAACTATTTTAAAAGATCTGACAGCACCTATACGATCAGTCTCGGACTTTTGGCAGTCGGCTTTTTTTGCTTGTGGCTCGGCGCCTCTTTTTCCTTTTTTATGTTCTTGTTAGGCGGTCCGCTCATCATCAGCGGCCTTGCACTGATCATTTACTCCAGCATCGGGCGCGCAGATGAAACCGCATTGAACAAGGTCATCAAGGATAACATGGCAGAGATCAACTTTGATGAATTTCAAGAGACGAACACAACGCTCAAGCGTCTTCCCAAGGAGATCAAGGAGGAGCAGTTCGGCGGTTATCGTTTTCACGAAAACGTGATGTTTAAAAAGCTCAAGAGCGGTGCTACCATTTCCTCGGAATATACCTGCTCCAAAATGCTCTTTTTGGTGGATGCTTTTTATATCAAAACAAGAAAGTTCTCCTTTGTTGAGGATGCATTGGAGACCGAAACCGTTGAGATCCCCTTCTCTTCCGTAGAAAAAATCGTGGTCGAGATTGAGGAAAACCGCTATACGTACAACAAAAACAGCTTTTTTGTCAAGCCCTGCTATTTGACCTTTTACTACGAGGGCGGCAAGGTGCAGCTCCCGCGCAACAATGATATTTACACCGACGAGATGGCGGATAATTTAAAACGTATGCTTGAAAAAATGAAAAAATAAGCTCAAGAATCAAAAACGCTTTGCGCTCTCCAAAAAAGGAGAAAGCAAAGCGTTTTTTGTTTTAATAAAAGGTTGCAACCTCTTGTGCGGGAGGTACGGCAAACTCGGTTTTGGTGATATAAAGAACAGGACCAACACCGCGGTAAAGCTTATGCTTTTCGACCTTGATCTTTCCCGTTAAGGTGACCCAATCGCGCGTTTTGAGCGTGGTCTTTTCTTCAAAAATACAAACGAACGGGTGGAACGCAATATCATCTGCACAGCAGGTCATAACGTGTCTGCCTGCCAACACGCTCTTGTTTCCAAGAGATGCGTCGTGTGCAACGATACCTTTGAAACGAACGGTTTTACCGTCGTATTTTGCCATCTCCTCCGAAAGATCGCGGTAAAACATGGCGTAATCGTTATCCTCAATGTTGATAACGGGTGCGTTAAGATCAAAAGGAAGCGGATCTTCAATATCATCGTATTCCACGTGACCGTCGGGATAATCGTACGTAATTGCCGTACGGCGAGAAATACCGCGAATGACCTTATGGATCTCCTCTTTATCAACGTTTTCGGGGGTTCGGTTTAAAACGATCATTTCGGCGTTGAGGAGCTTATCTACCATCAATTGACGCATATTGGTGTTGTAATTGAGGAAGGTATTTGCATCGGCAAACATCATTTCCTGATACAAGCCCCACATATCGGGCATATTTTGATACAACGTATTGAGCGACCACATACCGTTATACTCGATGATCACGCGATCAAGTCGATGCTTTTTGCCAAGCTCCGTGAGGTATTCCTTGGTTAGATCTTCTTCATTTTCAATCGTTTCCAAATAGACGTTTTTGCCCCAAAAGCGAGATACGTCAAGCTCGTCCACACCCTCTTCGCATTGAATGATCATCGTTTTTTCACCGGAATTGAAGCGTTGATCCTCCATGGATTCTTGAATGATATGTGTTTTTCCACCTTCCAAAAATCCTGTAAACAAATAGACGGGTAATTGATTGACCATATTTTTTGTCTCCTTACTTCAAATCAACACCAAAGAGCTCGCACAGCTCCTCGCGGTTCAATTTAGAGCCAATGACGCAGAGTCTGCCCGTAATCGCCGCAGAGCCCTTGCGCACGTCACCCTCACCGGGGACGTAATCAAAGTGTAACCATGCACCGCATTTGCACTCCACAATTCCTTTTGCGCGCAAAACGAAGCCGTATTTTTCGTCGGTAAGAGCGGCAAGAATTGCTTCAAGCTCCTCTTTGCCAAACTTTTTGGTTGTTTCAGCACCGTAGCTGACATACACCTCGTCCGCATGGTGATGATGGTGATGATGGTGATGATGGTGGTGCTCGTGGTCGTGCTCCGCTTCGTCGTGATGATGGTGATGGCACTCGCATTCGGGGTCATCGCATTCGTGCTCGTGGTGATGATGCTCGTGCTCCTCTTCATCCTCGCCATGATGATGGTGGTGGCACTCGCATTCGGGATCATCGCACTCGTTGTCATGATCATGGTGATGCTCATGATGGTGGTGCTCATGCTCTTCGTGGTGGTGATGATGGCATTCGCACTCGTCGTCATCGCATTCGTCATCATGGTGGTGATGATGGTGATGATGTTCGTGCTCATTCTCATCATGATGATGGTGGTGATGATGACACTCGCATTCGGGATCGTCGCATTCGTCCTCAACGTGAACAGCGGCCGCCAAGCGCGCAAGCTCCTCTTCAATGGTGTCGCGGCGCTCCATAGCTGCCAAGAGCTGTTTGCCGTCCAAAGATTCCCAAGGAGTGGTTACGATAACCGCCGTCGGATTCTTTTCACGCAACAGGAGAACGGCTTCCTCGATCTTTTCCTCATTTACGCTTTGCGTATGAGAAAGAACGATGCAACCTGCATTGGAAATTTGATCGTTAAAGAACTCGCCAAAGTTCTTCATGTACATCTTGCATTTTTTAACGTCCGCAACCGTGGTAAAGCCGTTGAGAAGAACATCCTCTTCCTCCAGATTTTGTACAGCGCGAATAATATCGGAAAGCTTACCAACGCCGGAGGGCTCGATCAAAATGCGATCGGGATGATACTCCTCCAAAACCTTGTGGAGCGCTTTGCCGAAATCACCGACAAGAGAGCAACAAATACAACCGCTGTTCATCTCGGTTACTTCAATACCTGCATCCTGCATAAAGCCGCCGTCAATGCCAATTTCGCCAAATTCGTTTTCAATCAGCACCAGCTTTTCGCCTGCATAAGCCTCGTTGAGCAGCTTTTTGATCAACGTGGTTTTACCGGCTCCCAAAAAGCCGGAAAAAATATCAATTTTCGTCATAAAAACAAACCTTCTTTTTTAAAATTTATCACCTTATATTATACAACTATTTTAGGCAAAAGTCAACATCTACGGTCAAAAAAGTGCAGATAAAACAAATCGGTTTTTAGCCTCTTTTTTTTAGCAGGATTTATACATTTTTTTGCAAGATTTACATAGACAAATGCATTTAGATGTGTTATACTGTTATAGGAGAAGTTTTTTAAACACTTCGAACATATAACGCTTTAGATTTGCATATAAGAAAGGACGTCGGTTATGAACATTCAATGCTTAAAGGAATTCAATTTGGGCATCCATTTGGAGCACGTACGCTCGGTTTCGGTAAACCTTGGCAAGGAGCTTGGCGAAGGAATGGTATTTGTGTATTCCGAGGCTGCGGATCAGGATCCATGGCAGGAGGGCTTCAATTACCCAAAGGGAACTTTAAAAATGGCAGTCTATACCATGAACGGGTTGCAAGTGTGGAAGAAGGATCTTGGTTGGGGCGCCATCAACGGCGTATGGTACACCCCTTTTGTTACCTTTGACCTTGATGGAGATGGAATCGACGAGATCTGGCTTGTCAACAACCATGCCGAAGAAAGACCCTTTAGTCTCAAGGCTCGCGTTCTCGAACGTATCGACCCCTTAACAGGTGAAGTTACGGGAAGTTGGAAGTGGCCCGAGAGCGTTGAGGAGCTTAACATGTCACATGCTTACAGATTTTATATCATTGGTGGCTACGTACACGGTGAGCCTGTTTTGGTGACTGCTCAAGGTTGCTATCGCGATATGTATCTGCAGGCATATAACGCAAACATGGAAAAACGCTGGGAGATCATTCTTCCCTACAACGACGGTGCTTGCCGCACCTGTCACTCCTGTCCTGTGCTCGATTTTGACGAAGACGGCATTGATGAATTGTTCTGGGGTGAGCGCGTGATCAGCATGGATGACGGAAGAGAGCTGTATTGTGGTGACAGAGGCTTGTATTTCGGTCATTCCGACGTTGTCCTTCCTTTTGAGGATGATGAAAACGGCAAAAAGTACATTTATACCTGCCGTGAGGACGATGAACGCCCCGGAGTTCCCCGTGTGGTTACCTATAACGAAAAGGGTGAACGCGTTTGGATCGGCGTGGACGAGGAGTTTGGTCACATGCACCACGGTTGGATCGCAAATATCGGTCCCGACCGTCGCAAGATCGCCATGGCGTTGCGTTACGGTCAACGTGTATTCAACGGAACCCAAATGGAGTTCAGAGAGCCCAAGCATTTCTATTTTGATGCGATTACAGGTGAGGAGGTAGAATCCCCGTTCCCCTATCCCGGCTCTCATTATATGCCCATCGACTTTGACGGTGACGGATATCATGAATTTTACGCCTCCGACGGTCTTTTCAATGAAAAAACCGGCTATATCCGCGATCGCTTCGGCAACTTTATTGCTTACGTTGGCGGAACTGCGAGATTGATCCGCTCCGGTAAGATCCTCAATCACCCCGGCGAACAATTGATGGTTTATTATCCGGACGAGTGCAAGGTAAGAGTTTGGGGAGATGTCGATGCCGTTGAAAGCGACTACTTTAAAAAGAAATTTGCCAATCCCTATCATACCAGAATGCAGCATTTTATGGGCGCGGGCTACAACCATATTTACAGCCGCGTGACCTGTGCGATGACTTGATCAGCAAGGGAGATTTTTATGAGAGCCATATTTTTTAATCAGACCCCCTCTAAAATCACCGAGGAGGTTTATCCGCAGGGCGTGATCGATGCACTTCGTGCAATTGCGGATATCGATACGACTGTTTATTCCCGCGAGGACGTGATTGCGTCCAACCACAAGTTTGACGATGTTGAATACATCTTTTCTACGTGGGATCTCGGTCCTATGACCGAGGAGCAGATCCGCACCCATCTCCCATCCCTCAAGGCAGTGTTTTACGCCGCAGGCACGGTGCAGTATTTTGCAAGGCCATTTTTGAACTGCGGAGTTAAGGTTTTTTCCGCCTGGGCGGCAAACGCCGTGCCCGTAGCAGAGTACACCGTGGCGCAAATTATCCTGGCAAACAAGGGGTACTATCTTTCCGCTCCGATTGCAAAAAACAAAAAGTACCGTGAGAGCCGTGAGTTCTTTCTTAACTATCCCGGTAACTTCGACGTTAAGGTCGGTATCATCGGTGCGGGGATGATCGGTAAGCTGGTTATTCAATTGCTCAAGGCGTACCGCATGGAGGTTTTGGTGTTCGATCCTTTCCTGCCCGACGAAAAGGCAGAGGAGCTCGGCGTTAAAAAGGTGGAGCTCGCGGAGCTGTTTTCTACCTGCCACGTAGTATCCAATCACCTTGCCAACAACGCGCAAACGCAGGGCATGCTCAAGCGCGAGCACTTTGAAGCAATGCGCCCCTACGCAACCTTTATCAACACGGGCAGAGGCGCGCAAATCGTTGAGGACGACATGATTGCCGTTTTGCGCGAGCGCGAGGATCTGGTAGCTGTTTTGGACGTTACCTTCCCCGAGCCTCCCGTACTTGATAGTCCCCTGTACGATTTGAAGAACTGCATTTTGACCCCTCACATTGCGGGAAGTTGTGGCTTTGAAAAATACCGCATGGCTGAATATATGCTTGAAGAATACCGTAATTTTACAAACGATCTT
Source organism: Eubacteriales bacterium (assembly GCA_045633385.1). Classification (GTDB taxonomy): domain Bacteria; phylum Bacillota; class Clostridia; order Oscillospirales; family CAG-272; genus UMGS1865. The sequence continues at coordinate 8,046 of JAZQYE010000096.1, forward strand.
CCCTGCAAATATGAGGTCACCTTAAAAATGTTGGAGACCATGGCGTAAACCGACACCGTATTGCAATACTCCAAAAAATAAATCATACAAGTTATAATAACATGGCATACACTTGCATCATATTTATGAGAGCGACGATCATGAAAGAAACCGTGATGAAACAATAGTAATCTTATTCAATTTTATAACATAGGAGACTTATAAAGCATGAAAGAACTCAATTACGAATTCAGAAAGCGTTACTCTATCGTCCACCGTGAGGACAGACGCGACTATACAAAAAAATGCCCCGAAGGGCAAATCGAGGTCACGAGCGATTGGTGCATTACCCTGCCCGACAAGGCAAGTGCGGTGCTTTGCAACGCGGCAAGAGATCTGGAGGATTATTTCTTTACCTCGATGGGGGTCTCTTTGAAGGTGATCCGCGAGCGCGAATGGAACGGCACGCAAAAAAAGATCGCTTACGGCGAGGATCCCTCGATCAAGGCGTATTCTTACCGCTTTGCCGTTGCAGAGAACGAGATCGTTCTTTGCGGTACCGATGACCGTATGGCGGCTCAGGCAGGCTATTTTCTTGAGGATTTGATGAATCTTTCCGAAGGTCCGTTCGTCGAAGCGTGCGACTACGTCAGAACCTCTATGTTCAATCCGAGAATGGTGCATTCGGGCTACGGACTTGATATGTACCCCACCGAGCACCTGCTCAACATTGCACACGCAGGTATTTCCTCTATTCTCGTATTTGTCAATGACGTTGACATTACGCCTCACGGCTATCACGATTTTAACGACCTTTGCTACCGCGCGGCACAGTACGGCGTTGACGTTTACGCCTACAGCTATCTTGCTAACAAAATGCACCCCGATGACGAGGGCGCACAAGAATTTTACGAAAATCTTTACGGCACCTTTTTTGATAGATGCCCCGGTTTTAAGGGCGTTGTTTTTGTAGGAGAGTCCTGCGAATTTCCTTCCAAGGACGAGCACTCCAAGGGGATTCGCCGTTTGGATAACATCGGCCCCGATGGCAAACCGCTTGTAAAAAATGATAAGCCACACCCCGGCTGGTACCCCTGCTATGACTATAAAGATCTGATGGAAATGATCAGCAAGATCATTTTGAAGAGAAAACCCGATTGCGACATCGTATTTTGGTCTTATAACTGGAACCGAGCCGATGCGGCAGCACGCAAGGCATTGATCGATACCCTTCCCAAGGAACTCGCTTTGCAGGCGACCTTTGAAATGGGATCGACCATCGAACGTGACGGTCACTCCCTGCGTGTAGCTGACTACAATCTCTTCTTCCCCGGCCCGAGCACCTATTTTACCAGCGAAGCAGAATTTGCAAAAGAAAACGGCTTGCGCTTTTATTGCATGACGAATACGGGTGGCCGCACGTGGGACTTTGGCGTTACCCCCTACGAGCCTGCACCGTATCAATGGATGAAGCGCTATGAGGGCATGATCCAAGCACACGAACATCTCGGTCTTTGCGGAACAATGGATAGCCATCACTACGGATTTACACAATCCTTTATATCCGATCTTGCAAAATGGGCGTTCCATTATCCAAGAGTGGATCTTGATGCAACACTCAAGCGCATCGTTGCGCGTGATTTTTCCGAGGAATGCACCGATGAGGTCTGCTGTGCTCTCAAAATGTGGAGCGACGCGATCGGACACGTAATTCCCACAAATCACGATCAATACGGTCCCTGCCGTATGGGTCCTTCTTATCCGTTCATTCTGTTCGATCACACCGACGTACAGATCCCGACCGTTCCATACGCGCATTTTGGCGGAAACAAGATCAGTTACCCTGTCTATGGCTTTAGCACCCTGCGTGGCGAATGGTGGACGGGTATTATCGACACCGAAGAAAATCGCAAAAAATTCAATTATGAAATTGAAAATTTGAGACAAGCACGCGATCTCTTTAACGCCGGATGCAAGATCATTCGTGAGGTAATCGACCGCATTCCCGCAAGAAAACGCGAGGAGGCCATGCGCACTTACGGAATTGCCAAGTTTATGGCAAACACGGCAGAAACCGCCGCCAATGCAAAATCCTTCTTCTTCCGCAAAAAGCAGCTTGAAGATGAAAGCATCCCGACAGAAGAATACAACCGCCTGCTGGATGAACTGCACGAGATCTGCAAGCAGGAGCTCGAAAACGCTATTGCTACCATTCCGTTGGTGGAGTTTGACTCTAGCCTTGGTTATGAGCCGAGCATGGAGTACATGTGCGATGCGGCACACATCGAGTGGAAGATTGCTTTGTTGCGCGACGTGATCGAAAGGGAGATTCCTTCGCTTTACCAAAAATAAGCATAGGGCATGAAAGAGATCAATTACGAATTCAGAAAGCGTTATTCGATCGTGCACCGCGACGACCGACGCGACTATATGAAAAAATGCCCCGACGGCTACGTCGAGGTGTCCTCCGATTGGTGCATCACCCTGCCCAACGACGCGTCCGTGGTGCTTCGCAATGCGGCACGCGATTTGGAGGATTATTTCTTCGTTTCGATGGGCGTTTCCGTAAAGATTATTCGCGAGAGTGAGTGGAACGGTACGCAAAGCAAAATTGCGTATGGCATCGATCCCGCGATCAAGGAGCATTCCTACCGCTTTGCCGTTGCGGAGAATGAGATCGTTCTATGTGGAACGAGTGACCGCATGGCGGCGCAGGCGGGATACTTCCTTGAGGACTTGATGAACCTTTGTGAGGGTCCGTTCGTCAAGCCGTGTGACGAGACTCGAACCTCGCTCTTTAACCCCAGAATGGTGCATTCGGGCTACGGACTTGACATGTACCCCACGGAGCATCTGCTCAACATTGCGCACTCGGGGATCTCCGCCATTCTTGTATTCGTCAACGGCGTGGATATCACGCCACACGGATATCACGATTTCAACGATCTGTGCCACCGTGCATCGCAATACGGCATTGACGTATACGCCTACAGCTATCTTGCAAACAGACTGCACCCCGATGACGAGGGCGCACAGGAATTTTACGAAAATTTGTACGGAACGTTCTTTGACCGATGCCCGTACTTCAAGGGAATCATTTTTGTCGGCGAATCCTGCGAGTTTCCGTCTAAGGACGAGCATTCCAAGGGCATTCGCCGCCTTGATAATTTGGATGCGAACGGCAAGCCGATTGTGAATAGCAACAAACCGTATCCCGGCTGGTATCCTTGCTACGATTACAAGGATCTAATGGAGATGATAAGCGGGATCATCCGCAAGCGTCAGCCCGATTGCGATATCGTGCTCTGGTCCTATAACTGGGGACGCACGGATGCGGCGGCACGCAAGGCACTCGTTGACACGCTTCCCAAGGACATTACCCTGCAGGCAACCTTCAAGGGGACTACGATTGAGCGCGACGGCTTTTCATTGCGACTGGCAGACTACAACGTGTACTACCCCGGTCCGGGCGCTTACTTTACGACCGAGGGGCAATTTGCAAAGGAGAACGGCTTGCGCTTTTACTGCATGACCAACACGGGTGGTGCGACGTGGGACGTCGGCGTGATTCCGTACGTGCCCGCGCCCTATCAATGGATGAAGCGCTACGAGGGGATGGTCGACGCGCATGAAAGGCTCGGACTTGTGGGAACGATGGATAGCCATCATTTCGGATTTTCGCCGTCCTTCATTTCCGATCTTGCCAAGTGGGCGTTCCACTATCCGAGGGTGGATATGGACGAGACACTAAAACGCATCGTCTCTCGCGACTTCTCGGAGGAGTGTGCGGATGAGGTTTTGCATGCCCTCAGACTTTGGAGTGATGGCGTAGGGCATATGATCCCGACCAATCACGACCAATACGGTCCTTGCCGCATGGGACCTGCGTATCCCTTTATTCTCTTTGATCATGCCGACGTTGAAATTCCCACCGTGCCGTACGCGCATTTTGGCGGAAACAAAATCTGCTACCCCGTTTACGCATACAGCAATCTTCGCAAGGAGTGGTGGCCCGGAATCATCGACACAGAAGCAAATATTAAAAAATTCGACTATGAAACCAAGAATTTCAAGCAAGCAAGAGATCTGTTCAACGAAGGCTGTCAAATCGTTCGCGCTGTCATCGACAAGATTCCCGAGCGCAAGCGTGAAAATGCATGGAGAATTTACGGAACCGCCAAGTTTATGGCAAACACGGTGGAAACAGCTGTCAATATTAGAGAGTTTTTTAAATTGAAGCGCTTCTTTGAATCCGCAACGCCCGAGCGGCAGAACGAAATGCTGGATGAGCTGACCGAAATCTGTAAACGAGAACTTGAAAATGCAAAAGCGACCATTCCGCTGGTAGAGTTCGACTCCCGACTCGGATATGAGCCCAGCATGGAATATATGTGCGATGCGGCACACATCGAGTGGAAGATCGAACTTCTCCGCGAGGTCATCGAAAAAGAAATTCCTTCCCTCTATAAAAAATAAACACGTAGGAGATCTGCTATGAAACAGCATTTGTTGCCTCAAGAAGGCAATTTTTACAAGGCTTGCCTGCACGTTCATACCACCTGCTCGGATGGTTTGGCTACCCCCGAAGAAATCAAAAAAATGTATATGGGACAGGGGTACTCCATCGTTGCATATACCGATCACGAGGTCATCGTTCCACACAACGATTTAAGGGATGAAAATTTTCTCCCCATTACGGGCGCAGAGCTCTCGGTCAACAAAAATCTCCCGGGGCTTTCCTACCGTTACAGCAAGCAGTATCATTTGAATATCCTTTCCAAGGATCCCGAAAAAACGGACATCTCGTTTTTTACTATGAGTTATCTCTATTGGAAATCGAGCCTTCCCTACATCAGCGAAAAAATGAAGGCAACCGAATATCCGCGCGAGTACAATAACGAATGTGTCAACGATATGATCCGCCGTGCACGTGAGGAAGGCTTTCTCATTGCGCTGAATCACCCCGGGCTATCCGGGCAAAACTATCCGGATTATGCGGAGCTGAAGGGCTTTTGGGGCGTTGAGGTGCATAACAGTGGCTCTGTGGGGCTTGGGCGCGTGGAAACCGAGCAACCCTTGATCGATCTGTTGGAGCTTGGGGAGCGCGTATTCCCTCTTGCCACCGATGATATGCATGGAGCGTATGATCAGAAATCGATTAACGCGATTGGCGGTTGGACAATGATCAAATCCCCCACTTTGAATTATGATGCCGTGATGAATTCCTTGGAAAAAGGCGATTTTTATTCCTCTACGGGACCTGAGATTCACGAGTTGTATTTAGAGGACGGTATTTTAACGGTAAAATGCTCCGAGGCGAGCCTGATTCGTGTCAATACCGAGCGTCGCATCTCGATGATTCAAAAAGCGACAGACGAGCCTTTGACCCACGTAACCTTTGATATGCACGCATATTTTGAAAGCTCATTTGAAAAGAATATGCTCTGGGAGCCTTATTTCCGAGTCACGGTTCAAGACAAGGACGGCAACCGCGCATATACGAGAGCGTATTTTCTGGATGAACTCAAGGGGATTCAACCACAAAAATGAGCATTTGAAGCTTACACAAATAACCTGAAAACAAACGGGGGAAACGCCCATGAGCGTTTCCCCTCTTTGTTATCTTTTGTTTGATAAAATTACAGACCGCGCTTGATATAGCTGGTGTGCAGAATCTCGTGTGCCTTGTGGCTGTTGGGAGCACCGAAGAACTCATCGTACAGAACCTGAACAGCAAGGTTATCCTGAGACTTACGCAGTGTATCGTTTGCATCGTCGTTGTAAAGAACTGCTGCACGAACTGCACGCAGATCCATGTTCATGCGAACGTTAGCGGGCTGAATGGGCTGACCGCCGCCGTTTACGCAACCGCCGGGGCATCCCATGATCTCGATGAACTGAACGTCAAGCTCACCGTTCTTAACCATGTTCAAAAGCTTCTTAGCCATACCGGTGCTGGAAGCAACTGCTACGTTAACAGTCAGGTCACCCAGCTTGTAGGAAGCGGTCTTGATACCCTCGGTGCCGCGAACCTCAACGAAGTCGAGCTTCTCAAGCTTCTTACCAAGGATCTTCTCTGCTGCATAACGCAGAGCAGCTTCCATAACACCACCGGTTGCGCCGAAGATAGCGCCTGCACCGGAACCGATTGCAAAGGGATCGTCAAACTTCTCATCCTCAAGAGCACGGAAGTTGATGCCTGCCTTTTGGATCATGCGGCCAACCTCACGGGTGGTGATTGCATAATCTACGTCCGGAACGCCTGCAGCGTTTTGATCTTGACGGCCTACCTCAAACTTCTTTGCGGTACAAGGAATAGCAGAAACCATTACGATATCCTTAGGATCCCAGCCCATCTTTTGTGCATAGTAGGTCTTAACGACTGCACCAAACATCTGCTGAGGAGACTTGCAGGTAGAAAGGTTCTCGGTATATTCCGGGAAGTAGTGCTCGCAGTACTTGATCCATCCGGGAGAGCAAGAGGTGATCATGGGCAGCGTGCCGTTGTTCTGGATTCTGCCGATGAGCTCGTTTGCTTCCTCAACAATGGTCAGGTCAGCGGTGAGGTTCATATCGTAAACGCCGTCAAAGCCGAGAGCCTTGAGAGCGGCAACCATCTTACCCTCAACGTCGGTGCCGGGCTCGTAGCCGAAGCATTCGCCAAGCTGTGCACGAACGGAAGGAGCAGTGCAAATTACGGTATGCTTGGTGGGATCTGCAAGAGCTGCAAATACACCGTCGGTATCGTCTCTTTCATACAGAGCACCTACAGGGCAAGCTACGATACACTGACCGCAGTTGATGCAGGAGGTAGCAGCCAAGGGTTGCTCGAATGCAGAACCGATATAGGTATCAAATCCGCGGTTGTTTGCACCGATCACGCCGATTTCCTGATTCTTGGAGCAGGTTGCTACGCAACGGCGGCAAAGAATGCACTTGTTGTTATCGCGGATGATGGGAGTCTTATCATCGACCTCGTAAACGTTGGTCTCACCGTCAAAGCGAGAGAACTCTACGCCGTACTCACGGCAGAGGTTCTGCAATTCGCAATTGGTGGAACGAACGCAAGAGAGGCACTTCTTATCATGGTTGGAGAGCAACAGCTCAAGGTTCATCTTGCGGGATGCAGCGATCTTGGGCGTGTTGGTCTTGATCTCCATACCCTCGGTGCAGGGGTAAACGCAAGCGGTTACCATTCTCCAAGGACCGAGTGCGGGACCGCGCATTTCAGCAACCTCAACCAAGCAGAGGCGGCATGCACCGATCTCGTTAATATCTTTCAGATAGCAGAGCGTAGGAATATCGATATGCGCTGCTTTTGCGGCTTCCAGAACCGTGGAACCCTTGGCAACGGAATACTCCTTGCCGTTAATTTTTACTTGAATCATATCCATTTTTCCACAATTCCCCTTTCTTAACCTTTGGAAATAGCCTTGAACTTACATGTAGGCATACATGCGCCGCACTTGACGCACTTTGCAGTATCGATTGCGAAGGAAGCCAGCTTATGACCGGGTGCTACGTAATCGGTTCTGGTAATTGCACTTGCAGGGCAACTCTTTGCACACATACCGCAACCAATGCACTTATCAGCATCAATGTTAAAGCTGAGCAAGCTCTTGCATACGCCTGCGGGGCACTTCTTATCTACGATGTGCGCAATGTACTCCTCGCGGAAGTAACGAAGGGTGGAAAGAACGGGGTTAGGAGCAGTTTGACCGAGACCGCAGAGAGATGCGGACTTGATGTAGTTGGAAAGCTCTTCCAATCTGTCAAGGTCCTCAAGCTCGCCCTTACCTGCGATGATCTTATCGAGGATCTCGAGCAATCTCTTGGTACCAACGCGGCAAGGCGTGCACTTACCGCAAGATTCATCAACCGTAAAGTCGAGGAAGAAGCGTGCGATATCAACCATGCAGTTATCTCCGTCCATAACGATCAAACCACCGGAGCCCACCATAGAGCCGATCTCAAGGAGGTTATCGTAATCGATAGGAGTATCGATCAGGTGTGCGGGAATGCATCCGCCGGAAGGACCACCGGTTTGAGCTGCCTTGAACTTCTTGCCGCCGGGGATACCGCCACCGATCTCCTCGATAATGTGACGCAGAGTAGTTCCCATAGGAACCTCAACAAGGCCGGTGTTCTTGATCTTACCGCCAAGTGCAAATACCTTAGTACCCTTGGACTTCTCGGTACCGATCGTCTTGAACCAATCAGCGCCCTTGAGAATGATCTGAGGAATGTTAGCGTAGGTCTCAACGTTATTCAAAACGGTGGGACGATCGAACAGACCCTTTACAGCCGGGAAAGGAGGACGAGGACGAGGCTCACCTCTCTTACCCTCGATAGAGGTCATAAGAGCAGTCTCCTCACCGCATACGAATGCGCCTGCGCCCAGACGAATGCCGAGGTCGAATTCGAAATCGGTTCCAAAAATGTTCTTACCGAGCAGACCGTATTCCTTAGCCTGGTCGATTGCGATCTGCAAACGCTTAACGGCGATCGGATACTCTGCACGAACGTAAACGTAACCCTGGTTTGCACCAATTGCGTAGCCGGCAATTGCCATAGCCTCGATCAGAGCGTGGGGGTCACCCTCGAGGATGGAACGGTCCATAAATGCACCCGGGTCACCCTCGTCT
>JAZQYE010000097.1:0-5370 GCA_045633385.1 Eubacteriales bacterium
TCCAATTCGATATGAGATAAATCCCTCGTTTGCGAAGCAAACATATCGAGCCGCAGGCATATCGAGTTGCGATAGCAACATATCGAAAATCCCGCAAGGGATTTATCTCGATGCGTGATGTCCGTTAAGGACATCACGCTAAACACTCCCATTTAGCATTCCTATAAATGTGATAAAAGTTTTGAGGGGGTGAGGGGGAACTTTTTCAAAAGTTCCCCCTCAAAAGAAACCGTTGCAGAACACTTTTTTACCGCGCAAAGCAGAAAAAAAGGATTGACATACGGGCAGATTTATGTTACAATATGGTAGTGACCAAAAGCAAAGGAGAAGATGTATGCTGTTGTTTTACGTTCGCCACGGAGATCCGATCTACGACCCTGATTCGCTGACACCGTTGGGGGAGCGACAGGCGGAGGAGGTTGCCAAGCGATTGGCGGCGTACGGGATCGATGAGATCTACGCTTCGTCATCGGAGCGTGCAAAGCTGACGGCAAAGCCGACCTGCGAGCTGGTCAAAAAAGAGATGAAGATCTTGGATTGGTGCAACGAGGGGCACGCGGCAAGGGAGTTCTTTTGCGAAAATAAAGAGGGAAAGAGATCCTGGTGCTTTTACATTTCGGAGTACCGCGATCTGTTCAACAGCCGCGAGGTGCGCGACCTTGGCATGCGGTGGTACACGCATCCTGCTTTTGCAAATACAAGATTTGGAGAGGGTGTAGAGCGCATTTCAAAAGAGTGCAATGCATTTATGGCACAGCTTGGCTACGTGCACGACGAGGAGCGTTGCGGCTACGTTGCCCAACAGCCAAACGAGCGCCGTGTGGCGTTGTTTGCGCATCAGGGCTTTGGGCTTGCCTTTCTCAGCATTTTGTTGGATATTCCGTATCCGCTTGTTTCCACGCACTTTAATATGTCCCACAGCGGCGTAACTGCCATTCATTTTCCGGAGCAGGAGGGGCTGATTTATCCGTGCGTATTGCAGCTCTCCAACGATTCGCACCTGTACCGTGCAGGGCTGCCCACAAAGTATAACAATCAATTCTATTTTTAACGCGGTATCATCGAGCGATACCGAACGAATGTGAGGATGTTTATGAATCTGCAATACCAAATAGGCGAATACGTGTTTTATGAATCGGGCGGAATTTGCCTCATCAAGGATATTCAAATTTCTCCGCTTGACGGTATGCCTGCCGATAAGACCTATTACGTCATGCAATCCGTTCACGATAAAAGCGGCGTTCTTTACGTTCCCGTCGAAAGCGATCGCATCTATATCCGCAAGCTGTCAAGCCGTGCCGAGGCAGAGCGTCTTTTGACACAGATCGAGGAGATCGCGCCGATCATCGAATCAAACGGAAAGGTGTTGCGCACCAAATATCTGGAGGCAATGCACACGCACGAGCCCATGGAGTGGGTCCGCATCATCAAGACCGCATATTTTAGAAAGAACGAGAACCCCGATCGCATTCAACGCTTGTCCGAGGCAGAGCGCGTGCTGGTTGCAAGAGTCAAGAACCTGCTTTGTGCAGAGCTTTCGCTTGCTTTGTCCATTTCGGAGCGCGAGGTAGCAGACCTTTTGGAGAGCCGCTTGTACACGACCAAGGTGTGATCGATCACAGTGCGTAAAAGGAGAAAAAAAGAGATGGTATTGGAAGGGAAAAAGGTCGCCTTTTTGGGTGACAGCATCACCGAGGGAACGGGTGTTTCGGACGTTGCCAACAATCGATACGACAACGTGTTAAAAGAGCACTGCAAGCTACGGCAAACCTACAACTACGGCATTGGCGGCACACGCTTGGCGCACCAAAGCAAGGCAAGCGTGTATCCGCGCTGGGATCTCTGCTTTTGCGGCAGAGCGTACAACATGGAAAAGGACGTCGATCTTGTAGTGGTTTACGGCGGCGTCAACGATTATCTGCACGGCGACGCACCCTTTGGCGAGATCGGAGATCAGACTCCGTGCACCTTTTGCGGCGGCGTTTACTATTTGATGAATTATCTCAAAAACGAATACGTCAAGCGCGGTATTCCGGTCGTTTTTATGACCCCTGCAAAATGCAAGCTCCAAAGCTACAATTACCTCGAGGTCTCCCGCGATGCCAATAAGTACGCGGACGCCAAGCCGTTGCTCGCGTACGTGGAGGCAGTCAAGGAAACGGGCAAGCAGTTGGATATTCCCGTGCTGGACCTGTACCACACGCTCCCCATCGACCCGATCAACGAGGAGGAGCGCCAAAAATACACCTCCGACGGCTTGCATTTCAACGATGCGGGACACCACGTCCTCGCCGCATGCCTCAAAGACTTTTTGGAGTCGCTTTAAAAGATGTAAAAGACAAATCAATCAAAAGAAGACTTTGTATGATTGCTTCACACAAAGTCTTTTTTTTTACAACCCCTCCGTCTCGCTTTGCTCGCCACCTCCCCTTACACAGGGGAGGCTTCTGATGCTCTGACTTTTCACTGTTGAAGTATAGTGTTTACTTCATTTTAGAACACGAAAGCTCGGATTTTTAGAAAGGCTCCCTTGTGTAAAGGGAGCTGTCAGCGAAGCTGACTGAGGGATTGTTCTACGAGGTGGTCAATATATTCACAGACCCCCTGAAAGTTTTTATGTATCTCTGTGTTCGGTATTCTAACAACTGTTAATCCATATTCTTCAAGGAAAGCACTCCTTTCTTCATCGTACTGCTTTCCTTCTTTTGTGAAATGTCCCGAACCGTCAAGCTCGAGGATAAGCTTTGCCTCGGCACAGTAAAAATCTGCGATATACTTACCGAGAACTTTTTGACGGGAAAAACGAACAGGATAGGTGCGCAAAAAATCATACCAAAGATGTTTTTCTTCTTTGGTCATATTCTTCCGTAGCATTTTTGCAGTTGGTACTATATCTTTGTTGTGTTTTCTCTGCATTACAACCCCTCCGTCCTTTGCCGCTTGCGGCATTTGATATATGTTCCATGTTTTCATGAAGAACGATAGTGACATAAAGCAGATGGCTTTGTGCCGTATTACACAAAGCCATCTGCTTATTTTGATTTTCTTACTTCAAGATCTTTTTTACAATTCCGTTGGTTGCAAACATCAACAGCATTGCGGCGGTTCCCGCAACGACAAGTGCCTTTGCCGAGTAGCTCTTAACGTCGGTCGTTTCATATACGTCAATGGGCTCTTCATCGTTGCAATTACGGAAGATCTCAAGCTTATAAGTGCGCGTTTGCTTGATATAGGGATTGTAATTGGTCTCCTTCAGATCATGCGCAATGCGGTCAATGGTGCCGCAGCAAGCCGCTTTTACCTCGCTGAACTTGCGGGAGAGCTTTTCGGTTGCGGTTTCTTCCTCGCAAACCTCGTCACAAGCCTCGGCGGTTTCAGCCTCATCTACCACGGGTTCTTCTTGCGTTGCTTCTTCGGTAATGATCTCTTCTTCTACCAAATTCATGTTTTCGTTTTCCATATTCATTTCCTCCGTCATATTATTAGTAGTTTATGCAGAACGTAAAATTTTATGCAGTGGGGGCAACCATTTTTACGGTGACGATAAATCCGTTGTAGTTGTCACCCGAAACGGTGTAGCTGTAATTGCTTGGAACGTGGAAGGTCGTCAGATCTCCGCTGGAGGCGGGGACGTAATAGACCTCGTAAGCAATTCCGTCGGTTGCGTTGATCAAAAGGTGATTGCCGGAGGAATAGGAGCTCTTGAGCAGTTCAACGTATTCTTCAAGGCAAAGATCATTCTTTTTCATATAGGTTGCGTGTGCCACACCAACGTAGCGCAAGCAATGCTTGTAATCGTCAACGCCGGTTATCTCGCTCTTGTGATCGGGATAGCGGATCACAAAGCCGTACTTGTGGCAGTTTTCGTAGATCCAATGGTCAGATTCCAAAGCAGAACCGTCCGCATAGCGGAGCGCTACGCAATAACCCGTGTGGTGATCGGAGTAGCCTGCGTCGATCGTTGTGCCGGGGAGTGCGTTTTGATCCTCAATGGTGCGGTAAGCCGACGAAACTCTTACCGAGTTATCCTCCGACAGCTCGTAGTACTTGAGCATCATCGCGTCAAAGGCGTCGAATGCATCTGCCTGCAAGCGGTAATCGGTGGAAGCCAATTGGTAAACGTTCGTTCCGTTGACCTTGGAGCGAAGATCGTTCATTTTGACCAACGTAATAGCGGGGAAGTGGTATTCATGGTTTTGGTTGACCATTAAAAGCACGCCGCTGTTGATATCGGCAGACGTTTTTGTGATCTGCTGATAAATAATGGGTGCGGGGGAATTTTGACTGCCTTGCGGATCAGTCGTAGTCTGCTCCGGACGTTGATCCTTGATCGCATTTGCAATGGAGAGCACTCCAAGCAACAATACGAATATCAAGATCAGAGCTGCTACCGCGTAAATGGAGAGCAACACAGCACGTTGCATTTGGCGACGCTGTGCGCGCTCTTTGGTTTGTGTGTGACGAATGGTGTTAAAGCTGCGAGGAGGCGTTGCTCTGTTTCCCATGCTGTGTTTCTCCTTTCATGAGATTTTGGGCAGATCAGCCTTCCAAAGCGTCCTTAATGGAGAAGTCCATGCGGCCCTTCTTATCAAGTCCGATATACTTAACCTTTACAACGTCGCCAAGCTTGAGCACGTCCTCAACCTTGTCGATGCGGCGAGGAGCGATCTTGGAGATGTGGACCATGCCTTCCTTACCGGGGGCATACTCAACAAAGCAACCAAACTCCTTAATGCCGGTAACCGTTCCGGTGTAAACTGCACCAACAACGGGCTCGAATACGATGGCGTCGATGCAAGCCTTTGCAGCATCAGCCTGATCGCTGTTCACAGCGGCAATGTGAATGGTGCCGTCGTCCTCAATGTCGATCTTTGCGCCGGTATCTGCAACGATCTTCTGGATCACTGCGCCACCCTTACCAATGACCTCGCGGATCTTGTCGGGGTCGATCTTCATGGTGGTCATCTTGGGCGCGTACTTGGAAACCTCTGCACGAGGAGCGGGAATTGCCTTGAGAATGACCTCGTCGATGATATAATCACGACCTGCATGGGTCATTTCAAACGCCTTTTTAATGATCTCGGGGGTCAGACCGTCGATCTTAAGGTCCATCTGAATGGAGGTGATACCCTTGTGCGTACGTGCAACCTTGAAGTCCATGTCGCCGTAGAAGTCCTCAAGACCCTGAATATCGATCATGGTATCCCAAGAGCCGTCCTCTGCGGTGATCAAGCCGCAGGAGATACCTGCAACGGGAGCCTTGATCGGAACGCCTGCATCCATCAGTGCCAAAGTAGAGCCGCAAACGGAGCCCTGAGAAGTAGAACCGTTAGAGGATACAACGTCGGATACCAAGCGGATCGCGTAGGG
>JAZQYE010000098.1:0-2692 GCA_045633385.1 Eubacteriales bacterium
CGCATCCACCATCTACGGCGGTACCTTTAACCTCTTCGCGGTTACGATGAAGAAGATGGGCATCGACTTCACCTTCGTTTCTCCCGATTGCACCAAGGAGGAGCTGGCGGCGGCATTCAAGCCCAATACCAAGGCGGGATTCGGTGAGACCATTGCAAACCCTGCTCTGACTGTGCTTGATATTGAAAAGTTTGCCAAGGCGGCACACGAACACGGCGTACCGCTTATCATCGATAACACTTTTGCAACGCCTATCAACTGCCGTCCTTTTGAGTGGGGCGCAGACATTGTAACGCACTCCACCACCAAGTACATGGACGGTCACGGTGCGGCTGTCGGCGGTTGCATCGTCGATTCCGGTAAGTTTGATTGGATGGCAAATAAGGAGAAGTTCCCCGGACTTTGCACTCCCGACGATAGCTACCACGGCATCGTTTACGCCGAAAAGTTTGGTCAGGGCGGCGCGTTTATTACCAAGGCGACCGCACAGCTCATGCGTGATTTCGGCTCCACTCCCGCACCGCAAAGCGCATTTTTGCTCAATTTGGGTCTTGAGAGCCTGCACGTTCGTATGGAGCGCCATTGCGCAAACGGTCTTGCCGTTGCAACCTTCCTCAAGTCTCATCCCAACGTAACCTGGGTCAGCTACGCAGGTCTTGAGGGGGATAAGTATTACGAGCTTGCACAAAAGTATATGCCCAAGGGGACCTGCGGCGTTGTCAGCTTTGGTGTCAAGGGCGGACGCACGGCGGCAGAAAAGTTTATGAAGCACCTCAAGGTCGCCGCAATCGAAACGCACGTTGCCGATGCACGCACCTGCTGCCTGCACCCCGCAAGTGCAACGCACCGTCAAATGAGCGACGAGGAGCTGCTCGCGGCAGGCGTATCGGGTGACCTCGTACGTTATTCCTGCGGAATTGAGAATGCAGACGATCTGATCGCAGACCTCAAGCAAGCATTGGAGAGCATTTGAACTTTACCAAAGTAAAAAGGAGTAATAGAAGCTATGCCGATTAAAATTCCGAATGAGTTGCCCGCAACACGCACGTTGGCAGAGGAGAATATCTTTGTTATGACCGACAAGCGTGCGGTCTCGCAGGACATTCGTCCGTTGCAGATCCTGTTGCTCAACCTCATGCCTACCAAGATCGACACCGAGACACAGCTTTCCCGTTTGTTGGGAAATACCCCCCTTCAAGTAGAGCTGACGCTGATGCATACACGCTCCCACAAATCCAAAAACACATCCGAGGAGCACCTCTTGGCGTTCTACACCACCTTCGATCAGGTGCGTGACCGTTACTTTGACGGCTTGATCATTACGGGAGCACCTGTCGAGATGTTGCCGTTTGAGGAGGTCGAGTATTGGGAGGAGCTTTGCGAGATCATGGATTGGAGTACCACGCACGTACACAGCACTTTCCACATTTGTTGGGGTGCGCAGGCAGGTCTGTACCATCATTTCGGCGTCAACAAAAAGCCGCTCGAAAAAAAGATGTTCGGTATTTTCCCGCACGTGGCAGACTACAAAAATTCCATGCTGTTCCGCGGTTTTGACGACGTATTTATGGTTCCGCATTCCCGTCACACAACGGTGGATCGCGAGGATCTGGAAAAGATCCCCGGCTTGAAGATCCTTTCCTCCTCCGAGGAGGCAGGCGTATTTGCGCTTGCAACCAAAAAGGGCAGACAGATCTTTATCACGGGTCATCCCGAATACGATGCAGGTACGCTGAATAAGGAGTATTGCCGTGACGTAGCGGCAGGAAAGCCGATCGATATTCCCAAGAACTATTTCCCCGGAGATGACCCCACCAAGGCGCCCCTTTCCACGTGGCGTTCCTCGGCAAACCTGCTGTATTCCAACTGGCTCAACTATTTCGTTTACCAGACCACGCCGTTTGATCTTAAGGAGATCAAGGACGAAAAGGATGGACAGGACGAGACTCTGTAAAACATATATATAAAGGAAGAATGCGTATGAAAGATTTGGAGACGGCAAAAAAGCTCTTGCTCGCCCCCGACGCTTCCTACACCTGCGTGTTGTGCCGTGACAACGTCGTGCACACAGCACAGGAGAAGGGAATTGCACCCATGATGCGCTTTCTCGACAGCGGCACAAGACTCCAAGGGTTTTGTGCCGCCGATCGTATTGTGGGAAAGGCGGCGGCAATGCTGTTTATTTTGGCACGCGTGCGTGCCGTGCACGGTACAGTCATGACCGAGACAGCCAAAAAAATGCTGGAGGAAAACGGGATTTTTGCCTCTTGCGATACCTTGACAAAAGAGATCGTCAATCGCCGCGGCGACGGACTTTGCCCAATGGAAATTACGGTGCAAAGCATTGATGATCCGCAAGAGGCAAGGGAAGCTATCCGTTTGACCATGCAAAGATTGTCAAAAAAATAACGAGACAAAAACACAAAATATTGTGATTTCCTCTTGACAAAACCACAAAATATGGTATAATAATGGTGCGTATTTCGCCCTGTGGCAAATGTCATTGTGCAAAATGATGAATTTGCTTGCTTATATTTGTGAGGTTTCAACAAAAAAGGAGGAGAACATGAAGGTCATTAAAAGAAACAGCTCGGAAGTTACTTTCGACATCAGTAAAATCATTACCGCAATTACCAAGGCAAACGAGGCAGTAGAAGAAGAAGCCCGCATGACACCCATGCAGATCAAGCGC
>JAZQYE010000099.1:0-4360 GCA_045633385.1 Eubacteriales bacterium
GCGTATTCGATCGAGCCGCACTTGCCTGCGGGAGTGTTGAGGACCTTGCCGAGACCGTCAACGCCTGCCTCGTAAAGAGAGGTGTTTCCGGTGGTACTGGTAACGTCCATGTACAGAATGATTTCGCCGGACTCATTTGCAAGAGTCTGGTAATCGGTTCCCTCGGCATAGGTGTGAACTCTTGCGTTATCTACGTAGAATCCGCCGCTGATCTTATCGGCAGAGGTCTGCTTGTTGATCTTTGCAATGTTCCACTTGTTTTCATCAAAGCTCAAGTTGGTCTTGTCCCAAGAAGCAGAAATGCGATAAACGTTGTTAACGTAGAACTCGGTGTTACCGGTGACCATATCCACTACCAAGGAGAGGGTTACCCACTCTCCAACGGGAATGGTAACCGAATAGCTACCGCTGTTAAGTACGTAAACCAAACCGCTGCCGACGTTGACACGCCACAGGTTGAGCCAAGAGCCGGCGGTACCATTGGACTTATAGCCGATCATCTGGCTCTCAAAAGTACCGGAGGAGCCTTCCTCAAGGAAATAGTCAACCTCAAAAACGAGCTTGGGGTTTTTCGTGTAGGAAAACTCGGGGTTTGCGACCGTCAGGTTACGGTCAATGTTGGTGCCGCTGGAAGAACCGTTGATTCTACCCGTGCTTGCCTCCTCTGCTGCCAGATTAGCATTATCGGGATTCACAACGCTCATTACCATTTTGACGACGTCGCCCTTATTGCCGTTTTTCACGGGGTCCTTGACAAGGGTTGACAAAGCGGGAACAGCCTGCGCGGAGGACATTCCGTTTTGACCCTGTTGCAGGGTAGGCATGCCGTCAAAATTGATTGCATACACATAGGTGGGGTTTGCCGCAAAAATCGAAACGGTAATTGCGGGGATCGTCAGTACCAAAGCCAGCACAATGGCAAAAACGATCTTTACGTTCTTGTTTTTCATAAAGGTTTCTCCTTTCATATTTGAAATCCGTGTTTGACACGTCATTTCCAAGTGTTGGGGGGATATGCTTCCCTATATTGTACCTGACAAAGCGAGCGATTGCAATATATTATCGTACAAATCGGGGAGCGTATCGTTCAATTTGCGGTCACGCGCCGTCAAGCGCTTACAGACCGTTTGATCAGACCCACGGAGTCCACGGATGACCGTGCTCGTCGGTCTCGATCTCAATGGGCTTTTTTGTGGTCGTTTCTTCCTCGCGAGTGGTCGTCTCACGCTCGGGAACAGTGGTCGTTTCCTCCTCGACGGTGGTAGTCGTTTCCTCCTCGGCGGTGGTAGTCGTTTCCTCCTCAGGAGCGGTGGTGGTCTCGTCCTCGGGCGGAGTCGTCAGGCACCCCGGGCAATCGTCGGTTGCGGGAGGCGTAGTTGTCTCCGTGGTCTCGTCCACCGTTGTCGTTTCGGTCGTATCATTGCCCAAAACGTCGTTAACGTCGCACGCCGAGGCAGTGACGATAACGGCAAGCAACAGCATACAGCACAGGATCGGCTTTTTCATATGACCCTCCTTTATATCAAATAGTATAACATATTCGAATGCGTTTTTCTATGTAAATCCTGCTAAAAAATAGGCATATCCTGCCAAAACGCAAATCTATTTTCGGGCACGTCGCGCGATCTGCACGGCAACAGTACCTCATTATACTATATTATACAATAATTTGCCGTTTTTTTCAATTCGCACTTCGCACAAAAAAAGCCCTTGGTTTTTGTGCAATATGCCAAAAATCAAGGGCTTTGGGGGTCAACTATAAATTTTCAGATCAATCGTCGAAGATGTCGGACTTGGAGAAGTCACCCATGATGTTTCTCCATGCGTCACCGTCAAACACCTTGATCAGCTCCTCTGCGTACTTGGAGTTTGCATCGAGATATACGGGAATCTCGTTGAACGCAGCGGTCGTGGTGATCGTCTCACCGGTCGATTCAATGGTCACGCCCGTGCGCAGATCGATCCAAGTACCTGCAGGCAGATATACCGTGCGGTCCATATCCTGTGCGTAGTTGTGGGTGTAAACGTTGTGAGTGCCGTAATCTTTCTTATACCAGGTCTCTTGCGTATCTGTCAAATCTGCTTCCAAGATAGGAGCAACCAACAAAGCTTCACCGAACATATACTGATCTTCGATATCCTTAACGTTTGCATCGTTCTGATACTGCAGTACCATGTGGCGCATCACGGGCATACCCGTATCGCAAGCGATCTGCGACATCTTTTGCAGGTAAGGAATGAGATCCTCGTGGAGCTGCGAGTAGTATGCGGAGATCTTTTCGGCATCGGCATTGAGGTCATACATGTGACGTACGCAACCGTGGGTCTGGATCATGGTGGAGAATGCAGAGTACTGAATGGAACGAACAAAGATCTCGGACTCGTAGTTCATTGCCTCCTTGAGGTTAGAGAGCTTAACCCAAATGGTTTGAGCCTGTGTTCCGCTATAGATCCAATCTCTGGAATAGAGAGGCGTGCCATCTGCGTTTTCACCAAACCAAATGTGAGACTCGGAATAGTTATAGCCAGCCATATCGTAGGTAAGGAATGGGATACCGGAAAGGCCGGAGTTGATGGTAGCCATGAGCTGCGTCTTCATATTACCAAAGAGACGCTGCTGGTCACCTGCCCAAACGTAGGGGTTACGCTGTGTACCGATACCGCCGCCGCGGGAGAGAACTACAAAGCCCTGATCGCCGCTGAGCTTGCTCATTTCACGGTAGAACAAGGAAATAAAGTAGGTGGAATATGCGTGGTGAATATCGCTACCCTCAAATACGGTATCGTCGTACCAATCGTAATCAATGTATCCACTTATACCGGGCGTACCATTGATGGTCATGCCAGAGTAGCGGTCCTCGTTGGGCATCAGCTCGCAGAAGTCGATCTTACAGCCAAGCACGCCAAGCTCTACAATGGGCTTCCAAATGGTGTTCATATACCACTCTACCGCCTCGGGGTTGGTGATATCGAGATAATTTTGCGTCTCGCTATTGGCAGCATCCGGATTATTGGATGTTCCATTCTTCGGAATATCGCGCGTTCTGGCAATTGCGTTGGTGTGCTCCGGATCACTGTAAACGGTGATCCAGGTGCTGTACTCCTCCTTGTAGCCTGCCATGCCGCTGAAATTCAACGCGCCGACTGCCATGTAAACGGTGGTCTTAATATCCTTTGCGGCAAGGTATTCGCAAACCTCCTTCAACTCTGCATAGGCAGATGCATTGGTGGTTACGTTATTCCAGCTCCAGCCCTCCAGCACCATTGCGGTGGGCTTCATGCCGGCAGCCTCAAGGCTTTCAACAATGTACTTAACGCCTGCACCAACGGGTCCTCCGCTGTTGTGAATGCGTACGAAGTAGCTGTCGATCTTGCCGTTTTCGTTAAAGTCGGTATCGTCCTCAACCACGTAACGATAGGTCTTTCTGTTATTGGAGGAAGAATAGAGATATTCGCCGTTTGCAATCTTGGTATCTGCGGTCACGGTAACATTCGAGCTACCGCTCTTGTAATAGTGGCTGGCATAATTCGGGACGTCGGTGATCTTTGGATAGGTCAAATTCATACCGTCAATCTTACCGTCAATACCCTCCATGGAGGTCAGATCGGGAGAGTAACGGCAAATGAGTACGCCTTGTGCCCACTCCTCGGGGAGAGATGCATGACCGGAAAGATCGGTGTATGCTTTGAGCACGTCGGTGATCTTACCCGTTGCGTAGAAGTAAGTATCGATCAGGTTGTTATCAATGGTCACACTCCATGCGGTGTTTCCAACCGCACCAAAGGTGACGTCCATGACCTCGTAGCGGTTGATGAACATACCGCCGCCGCGAGAGGTGGAGAAGAGCGGGATTGCAACATATGTGCCCTTCATTGTGTAAGTAGTGTTGCCATAAGAAACATTGTATGCATCGTAAGAGAACAACTGCATGGACTGTCCGCGCTTGTTTGCGGCGTCAAAGCGCTCACCGCCGCCGTAAACAGCCTCGTTTTGATCCAAGTTACCGCTCATTACGATCTTATCGCCACTCTTGGTAATAGAGTTGACGTTGTAAAGCGTTGCTCCGCTTGCAACGTTGACAAAATCAGCGTTGAAGCTGTCGCCAAAGGAGAGTACCGCCTTGCTCGAAGCGCCCGCACTCATTACGGTAACGGTCGTGCCGCTGATGGCAACGTTCAAAGTTGCCGCAATATCATCATACTCCTCGTCCATGTAAAGGGAGAGAGCCTGTGCCGCACCAATATCGTTAAAGCTGTTGTAGTTCTTATCATTTGCTTGCAATCTCCAGCCGTTTGCACCGTCGTAGGTCAGGCGGCAGTAGATATCTGCATTACTATCATTGGTCAAAGTGAAGAAGAG
>JAZQYE010000100.1:0-7061 GCA_045633385.1 Eubacteriales bacterium
CGACCATAAATGCGAGAAGGGCAGAGAGGGCGAGCAATACCAAGCGGCGGCAAAGGGGATGCTTGATGCGCGTGCGGCATTGCAGGAGTGTTGTTGGAATGACGCTCAACACCAAAAGGGTCGTGGAGGAGGGATAGGAGACCTCCGCGTAGCCGTTGATCAGCACGGGGCGATAGTTGATCACCACCGATTCAAACAAGACGTAAACCGCGATCACGGCGAGGTAAAATGCTCCCAGCACCAAAATATCGCGATCGACACGTGAAATCTGCTTTCGACTGATCCATTGCACCAAGCCCAAAACGGCAAAGCAGAATGCAATGGCAAGGGGAACGAGCCCCAACCAATCGGTTACGTGGTAGAGCGTCATGTGCACGCCCGTTATGCCGTGTACCCATTGATTCAGCGTTGCAAAGCCCACGTTTGTGCCGTTGGGCGCGATGGCTTGCACGTCGATTACGGTGAGCGACAGCGTCCACGCGGCAAAAGCCGTAAGAAGACAGATTGCCGCAAGGAATTGTTTTTTTGCTTGTTGTTTCATGTTTTTCACCTTTCCAAAAAATCGTTTGGCGTATGCCTGCTTATATTGTAAGGGAAAGGGAAGAAAAAAGCAAGAAACGAGCCGTCACCTGCGTGACACGAGTGGTGTCATTGGCGTTTGATGCGCGATAACAGCTTAACGGTGAGCAAAAACAGGGTAAAGACTGCCGCGTAGGGGTGCAGACCAAGGATGAGGAGCAGGACGAGCAAAGCCTCCAATCCAATAGAAAGAAATGCCTTGCAGTTGTTCCACAGCGGTGCGCGGCAATTTTGCAGGGCAAGCGTCAAAATTCCCGTGCCTACAATGGCAAGCACCAAAACGAGGTAAGCGATCTTTAAAGGTGGCGTCATGCCGTCGAGTGCCAAGAGGGAGGTGCCTTGAATGGTTTCGCCCGTACGCTGGGCAAACAGAGGGAGAATGAGGAGCAAGGAGAGACAAACGTCCAATAAGCCAAAGATCAGATCGTAAAAATGCTTTTCGGTTTGCAGTTGCTTTTGTTCGGCAAGCTCCAGCACCTCGTCGGTGGAAAGGAGCTCGTCAAGCGTGAGCGAAAAAAAGCGCGCGATCGCCTTGAGCGACTCCATATTGGGGTAACCTCTGCCCGACTCCCATTTTGAAACGGCAGTACGGGAGACGTAAAGGCTTTTGGCAAGCTCCTCTTGCGTCAGCCCCTTTTGCTTTCGTAATTCTTGTAGTTTTTTGTTGAGTTCCATATTAAAATCCTGTTGTGCGTTGTATCGTTTTTTGAGCGACCGCTTTGGCGGCTTACATACATCGTACCACAAAAGCGCGCATTTGTCAAGGAGAAAGTTGCAAAAGACAGCGCAAAGCCGACAAAAAATCCCCCGCCGCAGAGCGGCGGGGGAGATCGCTTCATCAGCGAATGGAAATACTAACTGACGCTTCCATATTATCAGTCCAGGCTGTCATTTTATCTCCGTTAGAAGAGTAATATATCAAAGCATAGCCCGAACGCGAGGATGTTTCATCTGGAAAGCTGATATCATCAGGCATACCAAACAAAGCTATCAGATCACAGCATGTAAGCTTTTCATTATTTGCCTGATTATTTTTTATATCCTGAAAGTCTTTCAGTGTTGGCTCCGAATCGATTTGAGGAAACACATAAACAAATCCAGTTAAAATCTTATCATTTCCAATTACGTGTACAAAGGTTTCTTCAATCACAATAACCTCTTTTTTTTCATTTTCAAAAATGATAGGATCTGAGTATCGTGTTGTTAAATGTTCCGGAAATTGTTCCAACAATTCGCTACGTGTCAACTCGAGATATGGATGCTCAGCAAATTTTTCCCAATTATGCGAAGTCGCAGGGGGAACGTCACCGCAGGATGAAAAAGTTATGGCGAATATAAACACAAAAGATAGTATAAAGAATAAAATTCTTAGCCTTTTCATAACACCTCTCCCCTTATTATTCAATCCAATTTTCATAGGCAAACGAAGGATCTGCCATTTGATTCAAAGGCGTCACCTCAAAGAACCCTATAAAAATCGTATATATACCACGATTAGCCGTTTCAGGATCTGTAATTAAACACTCAGATTTGTCTAACCTAGTAACTTCTTGATTGCCTTGTTTATGAGACCAAAATCCATCAGAATCTTGACGATACCAATGATAGTCACACTGGTAGTCGGTTTCAAAAACCGTTGGTTTCGATTCAATTACCAAAGCCACTTTATATGCACCTTCCGAACACACATCATATTTATCAATGGCTTCGAATACGAACCCCAATGCTTCGGAATCGAGTTCAACACATTCTCTAACATTATCAGCATCATTATTCAATGGATCATACGTCGAACCATTCGCGATGTATATATATCGTCCAGGTTGCATACGCCACAAAACACTCTCATTTTGTGGATACACTTGATTATTTAGAGCGTATGCATAGCAATTTGTATAATTTTGTACCGGAAAATAATTCCACAACTCCGGTTCGTAGTCCAACTCATAACCGGACATAGGGAGAATCAATCTCCATTCATCATAACAATTCGCATCATTTGTATATACCGCTTGAACAAGGTTGGTTCCATTACTTTGGGAGGATGATGGCACGGAAAGCGCATAAGTGCCTCCAAAAGTATATTTGCACATGATTTGCAAATTACCTCTTTCGGTACGGTCGATCAGCCAAAGCGTGTAATCATTTGCCGCGCTGTATTGTTTCACCAACGTCGTATTCTGCGGATCGACGCCAAGATACAAATTGCTGTACACCGACTTAAAACGAACGTAACCGCCGGAATTTGCAACGTGCTCTACTTGCCATTGCTCCTGCGTGCTCCTGAGATATTCCCACTGCTGAATAGCCGCACCGGAATCAAAGGAAGAATTTTCGATATCCATATACTTTATGCTACCTGCATTTTGCAAGAGAAACGTTCCATCTTGCGGCACAATATGGATTGTTCGGTAGGTTGCTGCTACTGAACTCGTAGTTGTTGAATACATAATTCGGTAGTACAATATAAATCTACCTGGATTCTTTGCGGTTATGGTAAGCTCCTGGTTCGTTTCATCCCACGTGCAATCGATCAAATCGGCATCCGAATCATGGGTCGCGATAACAGGAACGTTTGCATCGATCACGGTTGACCAACCAACAATTCTCGTGGTTAAGGTAGTACCTACAACAAACCCCTTGTTGACCCATTCATTCGGATAAGTAAAAGTAAAGTCCGAAACGTGAGTGCCTGTATACTTTGCAAACAGCCAAACCGATGGTGCTCCCGAAGAAACCTTTGGAACGGGCGCGAGATTTTCCGTAGAGGTGGACGTAATGGAAATGACGTAAGAGGAAATTCCATTGGGGTACAGTTTAAAGCCGTTGCCATCCGCTTGCCACTCGATTTTAAAGGTGTCGTTTGCGGGCACATCGGCATCCACGCTCGGGATCGTTTTTGTGATCACCTTAGAAAGATCATCCGAGTAACCCAAGCCAAGATTGTTATTGAGCATGGAACGGATGATGTAGCTATCGGTGCTCTCGCGGTAGGAGATCTTAAACAAGCTGTGGCGCGAGTGCTCCAAATCCGTCACGGGATTGGTAGAACCTGTGGTATGCTGAACGTTTGCCCCTGCCTCGGTGCTACCGCCTGCCACCGTCATCCAACGGTTTTGGTATGCGGTGCTGTAAATAACATACACACCGTCGGCAAGGCGGGCAGCATACTGCACCGTCATGTACGGGCAACCAAACGCCGCCTCGCTGGACTTGATGTACACCGTGTAGGCATCGTCGTACTCGTATTGGAACGCGATACCAAAGTTTGTAGTAGGATCCTCGTACCAATCCTCCAGCGGATCGGTGATATCCCACTCTATTGTATCATTCCAATAATCGCTCATGCCGGAGAAATAGTGCGCATACTCGTACCAACAATAGCCGGAAACATTGAATGCACCCTGCCCCGCAAGGTATTGATTCCACGTCAAGCTCTCACTCCAAGCAGAAGTTACCTGATATGCACCAAGCATTATCCAGCTTCCCTCTACTCCGTCGTAATAATAATCGGTACGCAAGTGTGCCGAAATAACGTCTGCACCTGCAGGGAGTGTGGGCAGATTGGTTTTGATGTAAGCATAACTGCCATACTGCGGATGAATTACCAGATCCTCATAGCTGCCAAACGAGGTGTTGGGCTGTTGGGAGGAAATGTGCGTATCGATGATGCCCGTATCGTAATTGATAGAGGGGTCGATCTTAACGGGGAAGGCTCTCTCCTTGGCGTTGATCCACGCGGCGTTTGCCGTTACCGTTAATTTGTAAACGCCCTTGCTTGTTGACGTGAGCGTATAGGCAACCGCATTGGAGCGTTCGCCGTTGGCATCTACCATATACGGCGCGGGAATATTGTATTTTACGTCCCCCGTGGTGGCATCGCACAGGTCGATGCTTCCGTCGTTTTGCATTTTTGCAACAAGACCTGCAAGGGTCAGCTCAAATTGGTAAGCATAAGAGCCTGCCGGTGCCTTGACGATGATGTTCTCCTTGATATCGTTACCCTGCAGGACGTATTCGAGGTCGGTGTTCTCCTTGATATCAGCATATACGATCGAGCTTGTATTGTTGACAACTGCCGCCTCCTCCACGGTCTCCCACTCGGTTTGCGTGCGCAGGGGCGCGTTGGTGACCTTTGCCGTAGCTGCCGCCTTGGACGAGCTTTCGCTCAACCCAACCGACAGATAAGACATCGAAACGGTGTAGCCGTTTTCGTCCAACGTAAACAGTGCGCTGTTGGGGGCAAAGCTCTTGGCAAACGTGGTGCGCAGGTCGCTTGTAGTAAACTGCTGTACGCCACGCACGTTTTGCAGGGCAAGGTTGTTGTCAATATCCTGCCATTTTCCGTCCGCATCCTTGCGGTGAACCGCATCGGCATACGTTACAGCCTCATAGGTACCGTCGGGGCGTGTAAAATGCTTGACGCTTTCCTCACGCAAATCGGTTACCTCGCGCACGGTACTGACCGTTTCGAACTCAAAAAGCTCTCCTTCGCTTTCCAAAACCACCTCGTCCGATGGGGGCGGCGTGCTGACGTTTTGCGCAAGAGAAGGTTCTTCAGCTTCATCCAACGCAACCGCCGAAAACGGCACTTGCAACAACAGCATGAGCATAACGAGCAGGAAAGCAAGGCTGCGTGTCATTTTTATTTTATGCTTATATTTCATTTTTATTTCCTTTCTGTGTAGATGTTTTGCGCAATGCTTTGCTCAAACTCCCGCACAGACGGAGACTGCGTGTACCCGTCTATGCGGGTACAAAAGGCCAGACGAGCCTCCGTTTTGTAATGGCAACGTGGATATTCAATTGTCTTGTTTTCATGGCTCATCCTCCTGTTTTGATAAATACAGCGCTTGGCACCACAAGGGGCACCTTTGCACTTTTATCATAGCACATTTTCCCCTCGCTGTCAACCCATTTTAAAAAGCTTTTTCAATTTCGTAGAATTGCATAAAGTGCCCCCCAGAATTTTGTGCAAGGTGAACAAAATTCGGGGGGATTGTTGTATGGCATTAGTACAGCAGGTAGGGGGCGCGCGCCAATGCAAATTCACTTGCCGCGCGTTCCCACTTTTTGGCAAGCGTTTGCAAGCCTTTTCCTTGCCGTAAAGCGTCGCATATCTCGTCGGTGCACATACGCGCACGCGAAACGGAGTGATACTCAAAATTGATGCGGTCGCCAAACAGCTCTTGCAGGGTCTCCATCATTTGAAGCTGTGTGGCTACGGGACGCCAAAGGTTGCGGTCTTGTATCAAAATGAACACGCCGTCACAAAGCACGGTCTTGCTTCTCTCTCCGTTGTAAAAATCCCGAAGGGTAGATGCCTGATAATATTTTTGCAAAAAGTAAACGCCGGGCAAGTCCTTTTGGTTGAGCGCGTCGGCAAGGCGGCTGCCGTCAAACTCGACGTCGCCCACGTATTGAAAGGGCGTGGCGGTGCCGAGTCCGAGCGAAAAATCGGCGCCTTGCATCAAGCCCGTTGCGGCAAAGTGCAGGGCAGTATCGACCGTTGGCATATTGGGGCTGGGCGGAATCCACGCAAGTCCCGTCTCCTCGTACCACATCTCTCTCCTCCAGCCGTGCATTTTTAGCACGGTGAGCTTGGCGTTGACCCCCTTGACGGCGCAATACATCAAGGCGAGCTCGCCAATGGTCATGCCGTGGCGCAGGGGATATTCAAAGCCCGAGAGCAAATGCATTCCCGCGTAATGCGGTTGTGCGGGTTCTCCCTCCACAACGTCGCCGCGAATGGGGTTGGGACGATCCAAAACGATGACCTCACAGCCTGCGTTTGCGGCAGAGTCGATCAGTCGCATCATCCAAGGGGTGTACGTCCAATGGCGAACGCCCACGTCCTGCGCCGAAAACACCACGGCATCTACCTCACGCAAAAGCGCGGCAGGGGGCTGCAGGCGAGGGTAATCGTAAAGATTGACCACGGGAATGCCCGTGCGCAGATCGGTTTTTGAAAGATTGCTGTCAGCCGCGTAAAGATTGCCGCGCACACCGTGCTCCATTCCCAGAAAAAAGGCTACCGTTGCCCATTTTTCATCTGCGATGCGATCGATCAAGAGCCGACCCTCGTTATCCAAAGCGGAGGTGTTCATCATGAGTGCAATTTTCTTACCCTTGATGCGCTCGCGCAATTCGTCGCACGCAAGCGTGACCGCGCCGTGTTTCCAAAGTGTCATTTGTTTATCTCCTTTGCTTTTTGTGGGGAATTTTGACTTCTTTTTTTCCTCTCTCTCATTATATCTCAATTTGCACCGAAAAGCAAGACGAAAAGCAAAAAAACTTTGCGCCCTTTTTCTACCCTCCCAAAAAGGATCGCAAGCGGCATAAAAAACGAGAAAAATTTTTGAAGCTATTGCAATTTGCCCAAAGCTGTGATATAATGGCAACGACCGACCCATCCGATTTGCATTTGACTCAGCCTGCGTTTTTGGGGTCTGTTCGTACTATATAAAACGTATATGATAAAA
>JAZQYE010000101.1:0-4424 GCA_045633385.1 Eubacteriales bacterium
CGCAAGCATTTCCTCACATTCAAGGGAGGTGAGAGCCATGGGCTTTTCGCACAGCACGTGCTTTCCCGCACGCAAAAGCTTGACCGAGATATCCTTGTGCAAGTAGGTTGGCAAACAGATGTCCGCCATATCAAACTCCTCGTTTGCGATCAGCTCGTCTACGCTTGTGTAGGTGTGCATATCCGCGGGAAGGGTTACGGGAATTTCGGAAGTGTTGATTTTGATCTGCCGTGTCAATTGGTCGGGATTGATATCACAAACCGCAACCAAGGTGCAGGGGGTCCCGTTTTCTTTGAGCATTTGATAGCCCGCATAGTGCGCACGCGCAATACCGCCAAAGCCGATCATGGCAATTTTTAAGTGCTTCATAGTTAGGTTCTCCTGTTCTGTATTGGGGTAAATTAGGTATTTGGTTCTAAGTTTGTTGAAACGACCTGCATGGCGGTAGCAACGCCTGCGTCAAAGTCTTCCGCGTGGTTGTTTTCCAAAGCGACGGCACCCGTATAGCCAAGCTCCTTTAAGGGCGCGAGGCAAGCGGCAATATCGACGATGCCGCAACCAACGACGCATTCCTTGACAAAAGCGCCCTCTCTTGTGGGGGCAGAGCCGCTGTCCTGCTCGGTGCAGGGGACGTAATCCTTGACGTGTACGTGGCGGATCTCGTTTGCAAAGGCGCGGAAGAATGCGTCGGGCGCCTCATCTACAAACAAGGTGTTGCCAACGTCGCCGCAAACACCGACCGAGGGCTCCTCTGCCTTTACTGCGCGGAAAAACGTTCCAAAGCCCTCAACGCCGTTAAAGTAATTGCCTTGATCCTCATAAATGCAGGTAACGCCAAGCGTTTGCGCGTGCTTTGCCACGCGCACAACGGCGGGGAGTACGGTTTTGAGCATTTTGTCGTAATCAAGATCCGTGGGGCAACCGATCGTAATGGTATGGTGCAGGTAGGGGCAGCCGAGTGCGGCGGCGCGCTCGGCATACGCCATCAGCTTTTCTTCAGCACGATGATCAATACCGTCGGGCGAGTTGGCGTCGTACAATCCTGCGGCAATCGAGTAGCAAGCAACCGTTAATCCGTGGCGTTTTAATATGCGGCGGAATTTTTTTGCCGTCGCAAGGTCGGGGACGGTATCTTGCCAATCTCTGCCGATGAATTCAAAAAATTCCACCGAGGTAAAGCCTAAGCGGCGCGCGTGCTTTGCCGTATAGCGAATGCCGTGGGTCTTGACCTCCTTGTAAAAGTGTGCATACATGGAAAAGTTCATGGTTTTTGCTCCCGTATCGTTTTATTTCCTTGAAATCAAGCTCGCAGGGGTAAATCGTCAAATAAAAAACAGAAAGTTTTTCATTTTTTATTGACATATATCCGCTTTTATTATATAATAGACACAAGGTTTTTGCAATGAATTTTTTTTAGATGCTATAGCACAATTTTCATATTTTGAATGATTGCAGAAGGGAGGAGCCATGAACGATATTAAGCTGTACGAGCGAATTGCCGATTCGGATTCGATCCGTATTCACTATTTTAAAAACAAGAAATATCGCTTTCTTCCGCATTGGCATGAGCATATTGAATTGCACTTGATTTTGCAGGGGAGCTTTGTTTTGCGATGTGGTGAGGAGCAGGTGCTGTTGCAGTGCGGTGATTGCGCCGTGATCAACGGCAACGAGCTACACGGTGGCGGTGGAGGAGACGGTACGTATATCTGTATTTTGATCCCCCCTTGCTTTTTGAACGGGCATACGACGCTGTTTCGCAGATGCGTGCGCGATGAGCAGATTGCAGATCTGATCCGAAAAATTGCAGATCTGCGCGAGGACGTCTCTGCCGCAACGCAGATGCAGATCAAGGGTTACGTGTATTTTTTGCTCTCGCAGATGATCGCGCGGTACGCCCTGCACTCCGACGAAAAGGCGGCGTATTCGCAAAGCGTCAACCGCTTGGAAAAGCTGGAGCCTGCCCTGCGCCTGATCCATCAAAGCTACGATCAACCTATCTCCACGCGCCGATTGGCAGAATTGGTGCATTTGAGCGAGGGGTACTTTTGTCAGATCTTTAAGGAGGCAACGGGCAAGAGTGCCATGGATTACCTCAACGAATTGCGTGTAGATCGGGCAGAGGAGCATTTGAAAAACACCAATGCCACGGTAGGGGAGATCGCCTATTGCTGTGGCTTTACCGATACAAATTATTTTTCGCGCACCTTCAAAAAAATAAAGGGTGTCACACCGGGATCTTTGCGTGACACGAAAGGAGCAGAACTATGAATAAAGGCTTCGACAAAGCAAAATTAGAGCACGTTTTTACAAACGAGGATCTGACCGACTACCGTGGCATTCCGTTTTGGAGCTGGAACAACACCTTGGACGAGGCGGTCTTAGTCAAGCAGATCGAGGATATGAAGGAGGCAGGTCTTGGCGGCTTCATCATGCACGCGCGCATTGGTCTCAAGGACGAATACATGGGAGAAAAGTGGTTCTCCTGCATTGAGGCGTGCTTGGATAAAGCCAAGGAACTGCACATGAATGCGTGGGTGTACGATGAAAACGGTTGGCCGAGCGGATTTGTCGGCGGCAAGCTGTTGGAGCGCGAGGACTTCCTGGCGCAATATCTGACGTACGAGGTCAAGGATCGTTTTGACTCCGAGGCGTTTGCCATATACGTCAAGCAGGATGAGACCTTTTTGCGCGTTGAGGCAGAGTGCGGTGCCGAGGCGTATCATTGCGTCTATTTGCGCTCCAGCCCTGCAAACACCGATATCCTTAACCCCGAGGTGGTAGATGCCTTTATCGAGCAGACACACGAGCAGTACTATCGTCGCTTTGCCGATCGGTTTGGCAGGGAGTTGGTCGGATTTTTTACCGACGAGCCGCAATGCTACCGTTGGGCAACGCCCTACAGCCGTTTTGTGCGCGAGGAATACGAAAAAGTCTATGGCGAGGATATTCGAAACGGCTTGATCTGGCTCTTTCATCGGTACGAGGAAGGGGTATGCTTCCGCGTACGTTACTACACCGTGATGAACCGCCTTTACACCGAGCGCTTTTACAAGCGTTTGTACGATTGGTGCGCGGCGCACAACTGCAAGCTGACGGGACACAGCATTGAGGAAGCCTCTTTGGGCGGTCAGATGCTTGGCGGTGCGGGCGTTATGCCGAGCTACGAGTATCAGCAAATTCCCGGCATTGATTGCTTGGGGCGCAATTGTATCAACGTGCAAGCACCCAAGCAGGTCAGCAGTGTGGCAAGCCAATTGGGCATTCATCAGGTCTTGACCGAGACCTTTGCTTGCGGCGGTCACGATACCACACCGCGCGAGCTCAAGAGCATTGCCGACGGACAGATCTTCAACGGCGTGAATCTGATCTGTCATCACCTTTTTCCGTACTCGCTGAGCGCACAGGGAAAGAGCGATCACCCACCCGTATTTTCCCGTCAGGCAAATTGGTGGGAGCAATTCGGCTCCTTTAACGAGTATCTTGCGCGCATGGGATACCTCGTTGCAAATACGCGCGAGCGATACGACGTTGCCGTGGTAAGCGGTTTGCGCTCGGCATATATCGAGCACCTGCGCGGCGATTCGACCTGCTGCGTCAACGATGAAATGAACGCCTTGCTGGACGAATTGCGCAAAAACGGCGTATGCTATCAGATATTGGACGAAACGCTTTTGGAAAAGCACGGTAAGATCGAGAACGGCATGCTGGTGCTTGGCAATTGCCGCTATCAAACGGTCATCGTGCCTGATATGCCCAACCTTTCAAGTGCGACCAACGAGCTTTTGGGACGTTTTGGCGGCAAGCTGTTGATGCGCGGTACGCCCACACGCGTGGACGGTATCAAGGCATCGATCTCGCTTTGCTCCAATACCACCATGGAGGAGATCATTGCCAACGCCGCCGTACGCTTTTGCTGTGTAGAGGGGGTAGCAGACCTCAATTCCCGCGTGGGAGAGCTTGGCGATTATTTGTTGATCAAAAATTATTCCCGTACCGCGTCGGCACGGGTTGTGATGCGCGACGTGGCGGAGCATTATCGCGCCCTGGATATTCTCACCCTGAAGACCACCAACGTCTCCAACGAGATCGAGCTGGAGCCTTGCGGCAGTCTGCTTCTTGTACGACACGACGAAGCAACGCCGACCGAGCTTAGCTGTCAGTCGCAGAGTATAACGGAATGCTTCCGTGTGACCGACGTCAGTGAGAACTACCACGTGTTGGATACGGGTCGCCTGAGCTACGACGGCGAGCAATACGGCGAAGCCTTACCCCTGCAACGCATATTCGAGGATCTGCTCCGCGCCGATTTTGTTGGCAAGCTGTGGATCGAGCAACGCTTTACCGTGCGTGAAAAACTGCCGTTGACGCTGATGAGCGAGTGTGGCTTTGTATCTGCAACCCTGAACGGTCGCTCGCTCCGA
>JAZQYE010000102.1:0-3167 GCA_045633385.1 Eubacteriales bacterium
CGAGGCGGTGATCGCCCTTGGTCAGCGTTATAATCTCGTCCCCGTATGCCCCGAGGTGCTCGGCGGTCTGCCGACACCGCGCACGCCATCCGAGATATGCGGTGCACGCGTATTGATGAAGGACGGCACCAACGTAACCGAAAACTACCGCCGCGGCGCCGAGGAAGCATTGCGGATCGCGCGAGAAAATCAATGCACCGTTGCCATCCTCAAAGAAAAAAGCCCCTCCTGCGGGAGCGGCTTGATTCACAACGGGCAATTTGACGGCGGCTTGACAGAGGGTGACGGAATAACCGCGTGTCTGCTCAAGCAAAACGGAATCCGCGTGCTGGGCGAGAGCGAGGTCACGGCTCTTTTGGAGCTTTAACGGTGCTATTTCGCGGTACGTGTATTAAAAAAGAGGCAATTTGCGGCAATGCGAGCATTCGTCGCGGCTGACACAGCATACGCCACGCCCACTCCATGCCCGCATGGCAGAGTACGTCTGGCGCACGGTGCACACGCCCTGCCCACACGTCAAGACTACCGCCAAGCCCCGCGATAACGCGAATATCCTCCAGCGAATGCAGGTTTTCCACGATCCATTTTTCTTGCAGAGGAAAGCCCAAGCAAACGAACAAAATATGCGGTCGGCATGCGCGAATGTGCGAGATCACACGCGCGTTCTCTTCACCGTTTTTTTCAAAATATCCCCACGTCGTGCCGCAAATGCACAGACGTGGGTATTTTTTGCGCAGTTTTTCTGCCGCCAAGCACGCCACGCCATCGCCACCACCAAGCAAAAACACGCGCAAGCCCTCTGCCTCGGCACGTGCAAGCAAGCCCTCACCAAACGCAATACCTGCTACACGCTCGCAAAGAGGCGTGTCCTGTTTTTTTGCCGCCAACAATACGCCCGCGCCATCGGGAAGCGAAAGAGAGGCGCGATTGAGCAGTTTCCGTAAAGCCGTGTTACACCGACATCGCTCCAACATGAGCGCATTGGGGGTAAAGACCACACAAGGCTCGCCCGTTGGAATCAGCACCCGACACAACGCCTGCTGCAGATCGACGTTATCTATTTTTACACCGTACAGTCGAATTTGTTCCATTATTCTACCTCGCTCTGTTTTGATAGAATTAGTTTCCCTCGTTTTTCATATTGCATTCCTCCAAAAAAAGAATTAACTGATTCTACAAAAAGCAAGCCGCCGAGAGCGACCAAACGGTACCTCTCGGCGGTGATTCTTATGAATTTGGAAGTATAATCGTTGTCAGCGCTTTTTTCTGCTCCTCGGTAGGCGGCTTTAACTTGCCATTGTTCAAAAGCGCAACGATACAATGAAGCAAGAACCATCCATCGCAGTCGAACAAAGATTGCAGTTCATATGCCTTTACCTTACGAAGATGTGTAGGAACACAATTTAACACCGCTGTGACATAAGGCGCTTTGAGATGCTCAAATTCATTCTGATATTTTTCCTTAATTTTTTCGCCTATTTCAAGAAGGTTTGTTTGAATTTCTTTGTTCCTCAAAACAATAACCTGCCACGCCGTTTTGAAGTTTCCGTCATAATCTCCCCAGAACTTGATATATCCGCGCTCGGAAAGCCATGCATAATCTTCTTTAGAAAGAAGATTTTCTTCTTCGTGCTCATACAACGAGAGAACACGCTCTGCAACTTCATGCTCATATTGATTTACGCCGATGCGGCGTCCCGACCACTCGGTATCAACCTTCCAAAGCATATGCTCCACATTCGTGTCATAATATGGCCCGCACCAATCTCTCATGTAAACGTAATCTTCCGGCAGCTTCATTTCTTCGGGAACAACCGCAGCATGTGCAATATTGTGCGCTCCATCGGGGCGAATGGTAGCAACCTCTTCAAAGGTGATTGTACTATCCATCAGTTTTTCGCCCGACATTGCGGCAATATACGGGATAAGCGACCACAAAAGGAAGTTTTTATCTCTGAGTGGCTTCGCTTGCGTAGAATTGGGTAGCATTTGGTTGCAGAAAATATTCTCATCATCCAAAATTCCGCAGTTTGTCAGCTCATCGTAAAGCGCATTTGCAAATAACCCTGCCGCTTTTTTGTACATTGCGTCCTGCATGGTCAAAAGCTCTGCCGTCGGCTCGCTGATGATAAAATTAACGATATACTTGTCCCCCGTTTGCTTTAAAAAACCGTATTCCTCCAAGAACTCTACCTCGGTTTCCACATACACAGGTGAAACACCAAGGGCATCGGCAATTTCATTGACCGTTTTTGCTTCGTTACGTACACAATAGCAAATGTTTTGGGAAAGCGCGGAACGGAAAAATTCATCACAAGATTTTGTTCCGATAGAGCCGTTAATTCCAACTGAGGTGAATTTAATCGGATTAAATTTCAGTTCACTTGTTTTTCTCATCGTATCCATACCTCGTTTCAATTCTTTTTTGGCTTCAAACAAGTGCCACTTGACCGTACCGAGAGGAATATCCAGCGCTTTTGCAATATCGGCTTGCTTACGTTTTTCAAAGTAGTATGCAATTACGATCTTTCGCTGGAGCTTAGAAAGATATGCGATTTCGCTTTGCAATCTACGGATCGTATCTGCGTTGCCGTCGTCAGCAAAAACAGAGTCGGGATCGGCAACGATCTCTGACACCTCATCAATCGATACACCAATGGTGCTTTTGGAGGCATTCCGATAGTAATTACTAAGCGCGTTATGTGCAATCGTCCAAATAAACTTTCTGACATCCCCAATATCGTCCTTGATCAACAGTGCGCGAAACGCCCTGAGCACGATATCCTGCGAAAGGTCCTCCGCATCGTGTGCATTTTTACACCGCTTCA
This sequence comes from Eubacteriales bacterium, assembly GCA_045633385.1. Lineage (GTDB taxonomy): Bacteria > Bacillota > Clostridia > Oscillospirales > CAG-272 > UMGS1865. The sequence continues at coordinate 2,829 of JAZQYE010000102.1, forward strand.
GCGCAAAGCCGAATATGGGCTTGAGATATTCAGTTATGATTTTTTCGGCATCTTGTCTGTTCACTTGTTTGTACCTCGTTGAAAGCTTTCACCCATATAGACACGGATTTTAAAAAAGGTTGGAACTTTTTTTATCATTATATCACAAATTTATGAATTAGTCTATACCAAAAGCCACCGAGAGCGATCAAATACGGTCGCTCTCGGCGGTATTCATTTTTTACTTTTCTACGCCCATCCAACAACCTTCTGCACCAATTCCATCCTCGGGAGGTGTTAATACGCCTTTTTCGATAAGACATTCAACAACTGCGTCAAGAATCGGCATACTTGCAAGGT
>JAZQYE010000103.1:0-5414 GCA_045633385.1 Eubacteriales bacterium
CGCATTGTTTTCGATCTCCCTTGTGGCGGGCGACCAGGAAAGCAGTCGTACCTGATCGATCACGTGATAGCGTGCGTCGGTCAGATCTATACCGTCGATCCTCAGCTCTTGCGTGCTTCCCGTCAGGTTGGAGATCAGCATCGCGTGGTGCGTGCCGTCAGATGCGGCAAGCACGTGCAGATCCTTTGTGTCGCACCTGCTTTCTACCTGCTTGCCGAGCGTATAGAGTGCGTTGAATGCAACCAAGGAATAATAGCCGTGGATCGGCTTGTGTGTGATCGGATTGAACAACGGGCAATAGGGCGCCGATACCGTGCGCATATCGTAAATGCAACAAACGTCCTCGTGTCCGTGCTGCATACCGATCATCACGGCGGCGATCTCTGCGGAGTGGTGCGCGGTTCCAAGCTCCTTGGCGTACGGATCCCACTCGTTTAAATGGAGCTCAACGTCCGCAAAGCCCAGGCGATCCATCTCCTTGCGCAACCACGCGTCGCAGGTGATGATATAAGATGCCTCCACGTAGTTGTGCCATGAGAAAAAGTCAAGCGGTGCGCCGCTTTCCTTTACGTGCTTCAAAAAGCCTTGGAAGAATACGTGCAGCTTTTGGTCTCCCGCATTGCGTTCCTCGTGCGGCAAATGACAGCCGTAAACGCCCGTTGCACCGTAGCCACCGATCTTGATATCGGGGTGACGGGACTTGAGATATTTTGCCGTGACCTCGTACAAGCGATAAAACGACTCGTACGTACCGGTCCACATCTGTCCCGACGGATTCTCAGGCTCGTTCCAGATCTCCCAATAGGTGATGTTGTAATGATAGCCGTTTGCCCAGCCCTTGGTGTAATGGCGCACGATATGCTCACAGATCTCTGCCCATTTTTGATAATCCTTTGGGGGATCGATCCAATAAGACTTGACGTGCGCGGCGTTTTCGATCGTCACGCCCAAGCGGAAATACGGCTCAACGCCTGCTTTTACAAGCTGCTTGAGGAGCAGGTCGGTAAAGATGAAATCGTAGGATGCGGGGTCATCCACGTCGGCGTCAAAATTGCGGAAGATGTTTGGAATATCCACGTACTTTCCGCCACCGAATGCACCGCCAACGTCATGCAGGCGCGAATACGGGATCCCCGCCTCGGTCAGATAGTGAAAAAACACGTCGCTCGCGCCTGAGGTAACGGGGGGCTGTCCGCCTCCGTGCATGGGCTTGATGCGCTTGATGCTTTTGTTAAGATCAATTTGAATGGTTGCCATAAAATTTCTCCTTTTGGGTAACGTAGTGTGATAAAATATCGGTTGCCCCCGTGTGCAAAACGCCTTTTTGACACAAAGGGAGCGATTAAGCGTTATACGAGCGGCTGCGTGCCGTACAGGTCGTAATAGAGCCAAAGCACGGTGTAGCGATCCTTGAGATCCTTGGCATAGCAAAGGGCGTCGGCAATCGTCTGTTGAGAGTAGGTCGCATCAAAGGTCGCCGTGTCAAGTCCGACGGCGGCAAGCAGATCGGTGATCTCTTGCGGTGAGGGCATCTGTGACAAAATAGCGCGTATCTCTTCCTCGTGGGCAAGATATTGCGCAAAGCGCGCGGTGCTTTGGTAGTTGCCCACCGTATTTTGCAGGTCGGCACAGCTTTGTGCCAAAGATCCGTACACGCGCTTCATTTCGGCGTTGTATTCTTCAGCTCCCATTACAAACTGCTTGCGCGGAAAAGGCGCTTGCAACAGCTTTTGGCGCATACGCGCGGTGAGAACGGTGGAAAACGCCACGTCGATGCCGTGCGGCAGGTAGGGTCTGTCAAACAGAATACCCGTGATTTCAAAAAAGTGAGAGAGATGATGCTCACTACCCGATGCGGGGCGCGAGTTGCCCTCGTAACTCATGGCAATACCAACGCCGATCAGCGCCTCGGTCAGCGCCTTTACGCTTGCCTCGTCACGCGCCAAAAGTCCTTTTGCAAGCGGCACGGTAGCGCGCAACATCTCAAAGGTCATATCGTACACAAGCGGACAAAAATGCTCCCCGTTGACAACGGCACTCAGCCGCCAATCGTTGAGCGCGGAGTATTTTCCCACGATGTCGCCGTACCCCGCGCAGATCATCTCCATCGGTGCCTCTCGCAGTACCTCTGTATCTGCCAGAATAGCACGCGGAAGACCGACCGCAAAGGTGGTCTTCATGCCTCCCATGATCATTGCCGCCGCCGAGGAGGCGTAGCCATCCATAGAGGGGGCGGTTGCAACGATGCAATACGGAACGCCCGAAAGATGTGAGACGTACTTGCAAAGATCCTGGATCACGCCCGAGCCGATGCCCACGATCATGTCACAGCCCGTCAGCTTTTTGGTGACCGCGTCAACGGCAGCCTCGTTTGGCACGAGTAGGGGCGATGCGGGAAAGATCTGCCGCACACAGGTGTATCCGCTCAAATGCCGCTCGGTTCGCTCCCCCGCAACGCGGTAGGTGTTTTCGTCCGCCACCAGCAAAAGCTTTTTACAGTCGCCGCAAATTTGAGGCAGATGAGCCGCCGCATCAGCCTCTACGTACACGGCTTGAATGGAACAGCCGTGCCGCTTGCCGCAGGTGCAGTTTTTTTCTTGTAACAAGGAATTGACGTTCATCATGATCTCCTACTCGTTTTTCGTTGCCTATAGTATAATACGCCGCGCAAAAAAAGTCAAGTGCTTTTTGGAATCGACGGCATCAAAGTACACTCTTTTTCAAATTTTTTTCAAAAGCTATTGCATTCCGCGGTAAGTTGTTGTATAATGGTCTCAAATCGGCACACGCAAAAAAACGCACGCAAAACAGAAAGGAATCAACCGCTATGATCATTGATGCACACAACCACCCCGATTGGCATAAGCATGATTTTGATGCCTTTATTCAAAATATGGACACCTATCATATCGACAAGACCTGGTTGCTCTCTTGGGAGACCCCGTGGGGCGATTACTCCCCCGACTCGACCTATGCCCTGCCCGATCCGATCTTAAACGGCCCGGGTAGCGTGCCCATCTCATTCTCCCATTGCGTAGACTACAAGCGCCGCGCGCCTGAACGCTTTGTGCTCGGCTACGGCCCCAATCCGCACCGACCCGATGCCATTGATGCATTGCGCTCTGCCATCGACCTTTACGACGTGCGCGTTTGCGGCGAGATCAAATACCGTATGCTGTACGACGACCCCGACGCCGTTGAGCTCTTCCGCTTTTGCGGCGAGGCACACCTGCCCGTAACGCTCCACTTCGATTACCCCGAGGCGACCCGCTCCCCCAAAAGCTATCCGCGCCGCAATTGGTGGTATGGCGGCAGCATCGATCACCTCGATAACCTGCTCTCCCTTTGCAAGGACACCGCCATTCTCGGTCACGCACCCGGCTTTTGGGCGCATATTTCGGGCGACGATCAAGCACCGACCACAGCATATCCGAAAGGCCCCGTGCTCCCCGGCGGTATGATTGAGCAGCTACTCACCAAGCACAAGAACCTTTATTGCGATATTTCGGCAGGCTCGGGCTGTAACGCGCTCTCCCGCGACCTCGACTACACTTATCGCTTGATCTGCCGCTTCCCCGATCGCTTTTTGTATGCAAGAGACTATTTTGATAACGCACATCAGGATCTGATCGCAAAGCTCTCTCTGCCGCAGGACGTTTTGGAGCTGTTGATGCACGGAAATGCAGAACGCCTGACCCAAAGATAACGCGGAGGCGACCATGATAAAAAACGTTGTATTTGACTTTGGACAGGTGCTGGTCAAATTTGACCCTGCCTACATCGTGGGGCAATTTGTAACCGACCCCGCCGATGCCGCGCTGTTGACCACGGTGCTGTTTGACCGCTTGTATTGGGATCCTTCCGATGCCGGTGCTATATCGGACGAGGAGCTCCTTGCCGCCTGCCGCCAACGCGTGCCCGAGCGCCTGTGGGAAATGCTCCCAAAGATCTATTACAATTGGATCTACAATCTCCCCGAAATTGAGGGAATGTCCGATCTGATCGAGCATATCAAGGCAGAGTACGGCGTGCGTGTGTTCCTCCTCTCCAATATCTCGCAGTATTTTGCCGACCACGCACACGAGATCCCGATCCTGCGCCATGTGGAAAAATGCATTTTTTCCGCCGTTTGCAAAAAGACCAAGCCAAGCCGCGAGATCTTTGCCCATTTGTGCAACGAATGCCGCATTTTGCCGCAGGAGACGCTGTTTATTGACGATAGCCCAAAAAACACCAAGGGTGCCGAGGATTTTGGTATTTCTGCATACCTCTTTGACGGCAACGCCGCCAAGCTCAAAGCCTTTTTGCATACCGTTTTGTAAAAGAGGCATATCTAAAAACAGAATTTTTGATAGAAAGGACTTGGAATGCTTTCATTCCTCGTCCTTTTTTCTTATCGCATTTACAATATCTTAACAATCTGATCCGCGGATCGGGACATGACGGCGTAGAATACTTTAACGAGTATTTTGCCGATCATGAGGGCTATACCTCTCAAATTAAAGGCTACTACGAAGAAGGCAGAATTGAAAACGTTTACCACACCTTCCAAATCGGCGGCGTTGATTACCTTGTGCTCTGCCTCGACTTTGGCGCAAAGGATCCCGTGCTTGCATGGGCAAACGAGGTTGCCGAATCGCATCCCAATCACCGCATTATTGTAACCACACACGCTTACCTGAAAAAGGATGGCTCGCTCCTTGAAACGGGCGATGAATATTGCCCCTCTCAATCCTATTACGATCCCGAAAACAACGACGGCACCGCGCCAAGTGACGCTCGATACGCCAACCGACACACGCCGATCTCATTAACACACGCCCTCAACCGACGCAAGCGCACCAAAAAAATCAAAAAACGCATACGCTCTTTCAAAAAAGCCTTGACAATCCGAGCAAGGTGTGTTAAAATATAGAGGCGTATTAAGAAATCGGCACTTTTTGCACTTCAACCTCGGAGAGTCATTTCGTCTATCGGCAAATGTTGCGAGATGGCCATAGCGAGGCGGTCTTGAAATTTCAGTCTGCCGCGCGATGATGCAAGATGCAGAACTCCAAAAGAGGTTCAAAACACGCTGTTTTCGAGACGGTAAAATACTTGCCCAAATTGATCTCTATCGAGAATTCTAAAGGCGATAAAAAATACAGAAAAAGAACAATTAAATAGTCAACACGGAGGGTTATCGAAGCGGTCATAACGAGGCGGTCTTGAAAACCGTTTGGGGCTCAAACCCCACGTGGGTTCGAATCCCACACCCTCCGCCATTTTAACCAATAAAAAGCACTTGATTTTAGTGATATTTACTAAAAATCAGGTGCTTTTTACTATGTTTTGCACGCTGAAATCTCGTTTCGGTTCGTATCAAAAATTAACCCTTTGAGAGAGCTTTTTACTCTCTCAAAATCCTCGAAAAG
>JAZQYE010000104.1:0-1560 GCA_045633385.1 Eubacteriales bacterium
CTGAAGGACGCTAAGGATCTGGTTGAGGGCGCTCCCAAGACCGTTAAGGAAGGCGTTTCCAAGGACGAGGCTGAGAAGATTAAGGCTGCTCTCACCGAGGCAGGCGCAACTGTTGAAATCAAGTAATTTAAACTTACTTTACATTTCAATTTTTGTCTTAAAGATAACCGAAAAAGAGGTTGGCAAAACTGCCAACCTCTTTTTTGTGCCATGCCCAACGGTCAATATGCTATATCGTTGATTTTTGCCTTGCTGATCACCCGCGCAAGATAGGACGTATCGGAAAGCGTTCCCGAAATAACGTCTGCAACGCTCAGCTTGCACAAAAGGATCTCCTTTGCCGCCGTCGAGGTCCAGGTTTCGGTATTCTTCAGCAAGCGATTGTCGCGCTCGCGATCGTAAATCACGTACAGGCTACCGTCCTCCGCCTCTGCAAGCTCGGGGTACGAGACGTTTTCGCGTTCGTCTAACATCAGCGTGTACGGATAAGTCTTGCCGCCATCCTCCGACAGCGAAAGCTTCAATCCAATGCGTTGCGTATCCGAAATACTGCGAATATAAGCAACCATTCCGTTTTTCAACGTTCCAACAAAACAGCGCATGGACGGAGACGCTTCGTGCGGCAAAATCTCCCCCCACGACTCTCCGCCGTCACGGGAGGTGGCACGCAAATAACAGCCCTCGTCGGAACGCGCGATCATGGTCAGCTCCTTGCCGTGCTCGTACACAGCAAGCTCGTCGCAGGTGTGCGTGCGCGGCTTTTTGCCAACCGTTACGTTGCGAAAATGCTTGCCGTGATCGTCCGAATAACGGAGCACGTAGCTGTCTCCCCCAAAATCGTACGCGGGAACGATGATACGCCCCGACGAGGTTACGATGGGTCGGTTTCGCACACAGCCGTCGCACAAATAACGCGGTTGCTCCCATTTCAGCTCCTTGGCATCGGGATCCTTACACACCATAACGATGGTAGAGGACATTGCCAGCCAATAATCGCAGGGCACGGGATTGCGGATCGATGCAAGCTGTGAGGTCTCGTAATACGGTGATTGCGCCCACATCACCCAAAGATGATTTTCCGGCGTGATCCAAATCTCCATATCAAAATTGCGCATGCGCATTCCGTAGTCGGAGTGAACGGTCAAGATCGGCTTTGTCCAGCTCTCACCGCCATCGTCGCTTTGTATCAACACGTTGTAATTTAAAATGCACGGCTCAAAAAGTCCTCCCGTAAAAAAGGCGGCAAACATTCTGCCGCCGCGCGTTACGGCAATGGAGGGGCACCCTTGCCATGCTCTGTTTTCTTCATCTGCTTCTCTACCCGGATGCAAATTGACGTAGGCAGGAAACACAGCCGGCGGAATTCGTTCGTTCATATCGTTACTTCCTTTCGTTGCTCCCTTTTTTGTTCAAGCCGAGCGTTCAATAGATTCATCCGATCACGGTGTATTCCAACATTTCGTAGTGCAGGCGCGTGCCCACGTCGGTTCCCGAAGGGAGCAGTGCCAAGGCGATAAACAGCTCCACGTCGCTGTTGGCTCCGTCCTCCCGCAAATAGGC
>JAZQYE010000105.1:0-2925 GCA_045633385.1 Eubacteriales bacterium
GCAGGCAATTCATTGCTTTGTGTCTGTAGGACACCGCATAGGATCAATCCTGCTTTTCGTCATTGCGCGGAACGCGCCGGACGGGCTGACCGTTGCTGCCACTGTTTGTGCCTGCTGGCGGCACGGGACGGCGTACGGGACCGGAAGTCGGTGCCGCAGGTCTTGCCGCAGGCTGTGCGCTCTGCGTGGGCTGTGTGGGACGTGCCGCAGGAGCGGCGTTGGGAGCCGTGGGGCGAGGACGTGCCACGCCGGGCTGTGCAACGGCACTCGGAGCACTCTGCGCGGGTCTTACCGCAGGCTGTGCAGGCTTTGCGGAAGCAGGCTGTGCGTTGCCCGACTGCTGATGCTGCGGCGGCAACTCGTTGCCGTAATGAGAATATGCCGCATAATAGGAGTTTTCGGTCTTGATGTTCTTGCGCTTATCAATTTGGTTGAGCACGACGCCAAGAACCTTACAACCACTCTTTTCGATTTGTGCCTTTACGTTTTGTGCAACGCGGTACTTGACTCTACCCGTATTGATAACGATCACGGCACCGTCGCAATAGGATGCCATAACAGCGGCATCGATAACCATTCCCAAGGGTGCAGCGTCAATGATCACGTAATCGTACTTTTCTCTTTCCTCTTTGATAAAATCCTTGAAAGCCTCGCTACCTACCAGCTCGGTGGGGTTGGGCGGATAAGGACCTGCAAAAATAATATTCATATTGGGAGTGCTGGTAGCACAGATCGCTTCCTCGGCAGAAACCTGACCGGAGAGAACCTGGCTCAAGCCGTACACGCCCTTTTCTTTGGTATAACGGCTCACCATAACCGACTTACGAAGGTCGGCGTCCACGAGTAATACCTTTTTGCCCGCCTCGGCGAGGTTGGAGCAAAGGTCAAACGATACCGAGGTCTTACCCTCGTGTGCAAAGCAGCTGGTTACAACGATAACCTTTACGTTTTTGCCCGAAAACAGAATATTGGTACGCAGAGTATTAAAAGCCTCACGAATAAAATAGTTTCCGCTGGCTACATTATCCAAAACAAGTTCAACGGTTCGCATGGTTTCCTCCGTTCATTTCGCTTTGTGCAGACGCCTTGGAAGCGGCGTGCTTTTCGTAGTTGTTGCCGTAACCGTAAGCAGAATAGTACGCACCGTATGCGTTCTTTCTTCTCTTCTTTTGTGCCTCGTCACGGTTGGGGATCAAGCCGAGCATGTTGACACCAAGGTACTTTTCCACGTCCTCAGCCGAGCTGATCTTATCGTCCAACAGGAAGAAGACCAAATACGCACCGTAAACAAGAATTGCGGCGGCAATTGCAACCAACGCAATCTTGATCATAGAAACGGGGTTGGAGGGCTTTGCGGTCTTTACCCACTCATCCTCCTCGCTCACCTCTGCATCCCAAACGGTAACGAGTGTTTTTCCGTCCTCGTTCTTGGAGTTAACGCGCTCGCAGAAAATGCTGACCAGCGTATCGGCAATGCGCTTTGCTCCCGCAGGAGACTGTGCAGATACCGAAACGTACAGCACGCGCGTATTGGTCTCGTGCGAAACGGTGATCATGCTCTTCAAGGTCGATACGTCGATGGTCAAGCCTTCTTGGTTAATGACCGACTGCAACACCGTTTTATCAATGATCAACTGGCGGTAGTCGTTGACCAGGTTGGTACCGATGGAAATATCGGAGGTTGAAATAGAGCTACCCGAAGCGTTTTCACCCAACGCCCAGATCGTAGCAGTGTAGGTGTATTCGTCCACGTGAGTCTGGTGCAAAACGATCGACACAACGGTAAATACCAAGACCAAAGCAACCAGCATCAAGATCCAGCAACGCTTGAGGATCGCCCAAAGGTCATCCAGGCGTATCTCTACGCCATGATTCATATTTTCTTCCATGACATACCCTTTCTTTTTGTAATCATAGCATTATTTTTTCAAGGTTTATCTGTACACCGCTTCATCCTGCACGATGCGCCATGCGTTTTCCCACGTCAGGCAATCGATCGTGTATTCGTCGCAGTGCTTTACCAAATAGTCCATACAAACGCTCATTTTGGGAGGACGCGTTGTCAGATTATGCGCATCGGTAGAGATCACGTGCACGAGCTCCTCGCGCAACAGCTTCTTCCACATCATTTTAGCCATCGTACCCCACGCACCGGTAATAGAGGAGGCGTTTACTTGTACGATTCCGCCCTCTGCCACGTAATCCTTGACCCATTGCAGATGCGAGAACAGGCAACGGTAACGCTCGGTATGCGCCAACACGGTGTGAAGCCCCATACTGCGCAAATGCAACATGGCACTCTTCAATTCAAAAAAATCGACTTTTTCGGGAAAATCGACCAACACGTAGCGGCTACCTGCCAAGGTGCGGCAACGGCCACTCTCCAAAGCGGGTACGCATCCGCCGTGATAGCCAAGCTCGTGCCCTAAAAACAGATACATATCGGGGTGCTTGTCTGCAACGTAATCCTGCAGGCGCGCAAATGCCGCCTCGGAGGAGTCGTAGGTATCGCCGTACAGATAAGGAGAATAGTGCGGCGTTAAGCAGATCGCACGAATTCCGTCGTCATACGCCGCCTCCAGCATAGAGAACATCGTCTCGCTGTTTTCGGCGCCGTCATCCACGTGACAAAGCATGTGGCAATGCATATCGAAAAAAGGCAATGAACTTCTCCCTCCATTCGAAAAAAACAAACTTGCACGACATTCCGTACCGAATAATTATACCACATTTTTCGTCACATGTCTATACCTTTACCTTATTATTAACATTTCATTCATATTCGAGCAAGGAATTTATAAAAAAGCAAGCAGGGTATCTGCTCAAAAAAGCAAATATCCTGCTCGGTTCATCAAAGTTTTAATCAGAACTGAATCTTATTTTCGATATAATTCTTCAATTCGGAAATGGGCAGACGAACCTGCT
>JAZQYE010000106.1:0-1947 GCA_045633385.1 Eubacteriales bacterium
AAAAACGGCCGCTGAGCGGAAATTGGTTGATACCCCCGACGTTGACGTCGACGCGCGAATGTACCTCACTCCCGAGAACAGTCTCAAATATTACGTTAAAAACCGAAATATCAAAAAGCCGTTTATTCTTCTCGAATACAGCCACGCAATGGGCAACGGCCCCGGTGACCTCGAGGAATACTGGCAGACCATTTACAAGTACGATGCATTTTTTGGTGCTTGCGTATGGGAGTTTTGCGACCACGCCATTGATATTGGGGGCGTAGGAAAGCCGAAATACGCCTACGGCGGCGATTTTGGCGAGGAAAAGCATCTGGATAACTTCTGTGCCGACGGTCTTGTTTATCCCGACCGCCGCGTGCACACGGGCATGCTGGAATACAAGCAGGTTTTGCGCCCCGTGCGCCTGACCGATTTCAATGCCGCAAAGGGAACTGTTACGCTTCGGAATATGCGTTATTTTACAAGCCTTACCGATCTTGATATGATCTGGACGGTTGAACGAAACGGCAAGATCATCCGTGAGGGAAGAGTGACGGGACTCAATATCCTGCCGCAGTACCGAAAGACCTACAAGCTCGATCTCGGTGATCTCTCGGCACTTGACGGCTTCTGCTATTTGAATCTCTCGTTCCGTATCAACGTTGCACACCCGTGGGCAGATATGGGCTACGAGGTCGCCATGGAGCAAGTGAAGCTTGACTGTGCAGAAATGCCAAAGCTTGCTCAAAAGACCGTGGTACAGACCTTTGACGTAAAAGAGAATGAACAGACGATTTGTATTACCGACGGCGCGTGCGTTTATACGGTTGACCGAAACCACGGCTTGATTGCTTCGATCGTAGGTGACGGCAAGGAATTTCTGACCTCTCCCGTCAAGCCCACCGTCTGGCGTGCACCTACCGACAACGACCGAAAGGTGAAGTCGGATTGGTTGAAGGTCGGCTTTGACCGTATGCATACCAAGTGCTATGAATGTAACGTTACCGAGCAAAGCGAAAACGAGATCGTTGTATCGGCAAGACTTTCGATCGGTGCGCTTGCAAGACGCCCCGTTTTGCGTATGAACGTGACCTATACCTTTGCGAGAGGCGAGGGTGTTACGGTGAAGACGGATGCCGAAAGATGTGCAGAATATGCGCAGTTCCTGCCGCGCTTTGGATTCACCTTCCAAATGCCCGCCGATTGCGAGCAGCTTCGCTACTTTGGCAGAGGTCCCGTGGAATCCTACAGGGATAAGCGCCACGCATCGCATATGGGTCTGTTTGGCACAACGGTTACCGAGCATTTTGAGCATTACGTCCGTCCGCAGGAGAACATGGCACACACCGACACGCATTGGATGGAGGTAGCCAACCTTGCAGGGCAGGGCTTGCTTGCAACGGGAGCCGACGACAGCGCGACCTTCAGCTTCAACTGCTCGCACTTTACGCCCGAGCAGCTCTTTAAAACCGCACACGATTACGAGCTGGTACCGATGGAGGAGACGGTGGTACACATCGACTATATGCAAAGCGGAATCGGATCGAACTCCTGCGGACCTAAGCTTTCTCCCGAGCTGCAGATGAACGAAAAGACCTTTGGCTACGCCTTCCGTCTGTTGCCCGTTCGCGTCAATGACGTTTGTCCTTTTGAAAAGTCTGTAAAGTAAAGATAGCTTCGACAAAATCCGTTCACCTTTTCTCTCCTTCGGCATAATATGATAGCAGAAGGGCAGAGCACTTGAAGTGTTGTCCCTTTCGAAATCGATCAGGAGGAACGAATTATGAACAACTGCCTTTGCAATCTCTTCAATGACAACTGGGTATGGCTGATCATCATTGCCATTATTCTGCTTTCCTGCTGCTGCAACAACGGCTGCGGCGGTAATGTTTACGGCGGCGGCTGCGGCTCCTGCCATTGAATCAAAACCCGAAAAGGGGGGCATCGCCGATCGGCGATGCCCCC
>JAZQYE010000107.1:0-3314 GCA_045633385.1 Eubacteriales bacterium
TGCGTTTGCCGAAGCAAGCTCATAAGACATTGTGTACGCCGAACGCAATCCGTATGCGCTCATACTGCGCGTTCCCACCATGCCAATGCACAAGCGACGATTTAAATCGGGAAGCTCGCCCCGATAGTACAAAAGCACGGGCGGATTTTTGATCTCGCGCAACGCGTGCGGATACGCCTCGTCGCCGTAGCATAAAATCTTGATTTCGCTCTTTTCGCATCGATCCAGAATTTCGGATGCGTGCTGAAGGCTTTTATTTGCAAGAGCGAGGCGTGCGCGCTCGGAAAGAGTGGAAATGCGCTCCAGCTCTGTTTCCTCTGCGTGAAAAAGGTCGTACGGATTATCGTACATGGAGATCAACGTGCGAAAGCTTGCGCTTGCCGCGCCGAGTGCCTCTGCCAACCAGATCCAAAATAAAACGTCTCCGCTTTTCATGCCCTGCTCCTTTCTTTCATGCTTTAATTTTTTCCTTTTGCAAACTCCCACATCAAAATAGATGCCGCAACCGCCGCGTTAAAGGATTCGGCGCGCCCACTCATAGGAATGATGACGCTGTTTTTGCAGGCTCTGCAAACGTCCTCGGAGAGCCCGTGTCCCTCGTTGCCGATGACCACGCAATCCCCTGCCTCCATTTCAAAGCTGCCAAGCTCTACGGCGTGCTCGTCCAGCGTTGCCGCAAACACGCGGCGACCGCTCTTTTGCAAACCGCCGATCACCTCGGTCAGGTCGTTCACACGATCGATGCGCTGATTAAAGAGCGTTCCCATCGAGGCGCGTACGGCACGCGGGTGATAGATGTCGGCGCAATCTGCACTCAGGATCAACCGATCGATACCGATTGCCGCCGCACTGCGAATGATTGCACCGATGTTGGAAGGATCGCGCACCGATTCCAAGAGTACGATGCGCTCGTTTTTCATACCCAAAAAATCTGCGCTATTATATATTGTAGCATTTTTTTGAAATTTGTCAATATATTTTGCAATAGTTATTACCCCTTCGGGTGATTTTTCTTCAGAAATTTTTTCAAAAATCTCCTCTGCAACGACAAAAACGCGTTCGAACCGATCAAATACGTCCTTGCCGTACCGATTTTGCAACTCGCTCACAATGCGCCCATCGTCTCCCTGCCGCAAGAAAACAGCCTTTACGGGAACGCCGTTTTTGATTGCCTCGTCCAACAGCTTGATGCCGTCAAAGCGAAAACATTTGCTTGCCTCTCTTGCCTTGCGGTCGGTCAATTTGCACAGCTCTACGATGTTTTTGTTTTGTCTGGAGCGAATGATCTCCTCTGCAAAAGCCATACGAAAACCTCCGTTTTTTGCCTTTTGGGAGCCGGTTTAAAAGCAAACGAACACCCGAAAAAAGCATCTATGTATGACAAAAACCCGATGACTTGCATCGGGTTTTCAATTCTTTCAATCAAAGTGCAGCCTTAGCCTGTGCGCACAGAGCAGCGAATGCTTCCTTATCGGAAACAGCGATCTCAGCGAGCATCTTACGGTTGAGCTCGATGCCTGCCTTCTTGAGGCCGTGCATCAGGGTGGAATAGTTCATTCCGTTTACCTTTGCCTGAGCAGAAATTCTGGTGATCCAGAGAGAACGGAAGTCTCTCTTCTTCATCTTTCTGCCTGCAAATGCATAGTTACCGCTCTTGAGTACGGCCTGCTTAGCCATCTTAAAGTGCTTGGATTTAGCACCCCAGTAGCCCTTAGCAGCCTTCAAAGTGGACTTTCTTCTCTTGCGCGTCATCATTGCGCCCTTAACTCTTGCCATTTTTCAATTCCTCCGTTTCGTCTTACTTCAGGACCAAAGTCTTCAGATTTTCTGCAATCTTGCCGTTGACAGTTGCGCTGGAGCGCAGATGTCTGAGGCGCTTTGCGCTCTTGTTACCCGTGTTGTGGCGGTGAGAGCTGTGGAACATTTTGACCTTGCCGTTAGCAGTAACGGAAAATCTCTTTGCCGAAGCCTTATGTGTTTTGATCTTTCCCATTTTCTTAACTCCTTTTCTGTTTTCGGTTATACCGATGTGATTTTTGTACAGTGTTTTTGTTTTGTGGTACGGTTGAATTATTTCGCCTTGACGGGAGAAATAACCATGCTCATAAATCTGCCATCCAAAACAGGCTTTTTATCAACGGCACCCAGCTCGGAACAAGCCTCTTCAAATTTGTCGAGGATCTCACGTCCGATGTGCATGTGACTCATTTCGCGACCCTTGAACTTCATGACTACGCGAACCTTGTTGCCGTCCGTTAAAAAGCGACGTGCATGATTGACCTTGGTTTCAAAATCATGGGTATCGATGCGGCAGGAAAGCTGAATCTCTTTTAATTCAACGGTCTGCTGCTTCTTCTTTGCTTCCTTTTCGCGCTTTTCGCGTTCAAAACGGAATTTACCGTAATCCATGACCTTACAAACGGGGGGAACGGCTTGTGCCGACATCATAACGAGATCCAAACCTTGGTCGTATGCGATCTCCAAAGCCTTTTCGGAGCTCATGATACCGAGCGTTTCGCCCTCGGGACCAATGAGGCGTACTTCCTTTGCGGTAATTTCCTCGTTGAGCAGGTTCTCTTTCTCTTTTGCGCTAATAGTTCAACACCTCCAAGCAAAAAAATAAACCGTACAAAGACTCGCATCTCCGCACGGCACAACTACCGCATAACACAATGCGGCTTTGGTGTGACTATTAACCCGACTGCCCTTGCAGGTAGGTGAGAGCGGAGAGCTCTGCTTTGTTTTCCATGATATTATACACCATTATGCACCGTTTGTCAATACCTTTTTTGCATTTTTTGAAAATATTTTTTGCAATCAAAAATTCTCCTAAAAGAAAGAAGAAGAATACCCGTCAGATACCCTTCTTCTCTTCCGTTTTTAAAAAGAACGGCGGATTTTTGTGCTCGTGCTGTGAAAAGTCGGCGGCAAGCATCTGCTTCAGGCTCTGCTCGTCAGCCCCCTTGACATATTCCTTGGCATATTGCAGGAAGTACCGAAAGGCGTCTGGCTGGGAGATGCGTTGCAGGGGGCGTGGATCAGCCTCTTGCAAATATTGCGCCAGCCCCTCCCAAAAGCGGAACGGCGACGGCATCAGCGGTGTCAGATACCACAGCGCGTGCGTAAATCTTTCGCTTTCCAAATAGCGATCCAGCACCTCGGCAATGCGCAGCAGGCGTTGCACCTGCTCGTAGCTGACCCATTTGCTCTTAAGTACCGTATAGGGAGGGTTCGGCATACAAGCATAACCATACTCCTCCTTTTTGGCTCTCAATTCCGTGCCGTAGAGCAGCTTTAAAAAGCCCAATTGAAGC
>JAZQYE010000108.1:0-5231 GCA_045633385.1 Eubacteriales bacterium
ATGAATGCCGCAGGCGGCATTCGGAAGGGGCGCGATTTTAAGTGCACGCACACATTTCCGTTTGTTCGCACATTTATCCCCCTGTCTGTCATCATCCAACCCGTAAGGGCGTGCATCGCACGTCCTCGAAAGGATTTTTGACCTTACAAAGGACGACCGATGGTCACCCCTCACAAACGCAAAACAACTCTCTGAACGAGCAGGGTCTTGGTGGGTCTCGCTGCGGCTCGGTCACGCTCACGTTCTGACAGCCCACCGGGCTGTCATTCATTCCGCTCGCGCCGCTTCGCTACCTGCGAGTTAGCGAGAGCCAAGCGCGACGAATGGAGCGCGCCGGGGGGCGTGTGGCTTGAAGCTCAAAATTTTTGCCCAAAATAAAGGAACGGGAGCTGCACACTCCCGTTTGGTCATTCTTATCCCTGCGATAAAAGTTTTGGGGGTGTCGGGACCTTTTTCAAAAGGTCCTGACAAAACCCTCCCCAAAAGCTCCCCCTCAAAAAAAACTTATTTCACATCGACAGGGGAGAGGAGGCGGTTGATTTGGGGAATTTTAAAGAGCAGGAAAGCGAAGAGGACGCAGATAGCGGTATCGGGGAGCATATAGACACCGTTGTAGCAGATGGAGTAGAGGACGGGGCGGCTCACCCACTCCAAGCCGAAGGCGACGAATTCCTCAAAGTTTGCCCAAAGGATCACGCCGGCGACAAAATGGACGAGGAAGCGCAAAAAGCAGGCAAGGGAAATGCCGCCAATCTTGCCCCAAAAGCCGTGCTTGCGGAAGAGTCCTGCCAAGCCGAGCACGGTAAAGGCGAGGATAAAGTCGAGCAACAGGGAAGCGATCAGCATACCGGGAGTCAGACCCCAAGAGAAGACGCCACCCTGCAAAATTTGCGACCACGAGTAGCAAAATCCTGCTCCAAGCCCCCATTTGACGCCAAATCGAATGGAGATCAGGCAAATGGGCAGCATGGATGCCAGCGTAATGGCGCCGTCAAAGGGCAGCTGAAAAAACTTGACGTAGCTGAGTACCACGGCAAGCGCCAACAAAATTGCACTCTCACACAGAGCGCGAACGGGTTTGATTTGTTTCATAGTGTTTTTCCTCCTAAAAATAAAAATTGACCGCACGAAATCATCCGTGTGGTCAATCTTTTTTGTACAGAGAAAACAAGTCCTCCAAACAAATATCCATCTCCCTACGCCGGTATTATCCGTATCAGGTTAAAGGGTTCGGCACAAGCCATCTCAGCCGTCGTACGACAGCACCCCCGATTTTATGCGGTTGTATGAAACAAGCGTATTATAGCACAGCTTTTTGCGTTTGTCAAGCCCCAAAAGCGAAAATAATAAATAATTTATTGATTTGAGAGAAACGCCGTAAGAAAAATTTCGCCCTTTGCAGAGGTCGCGGAGGTCGCGCCCCCACCGCGCAAAATTCGCACAAACCTGTAGGGACCGGCGTCCTCGACGGTCCGTGATACGAATAGAACCCAAACAACCGCCGAGCGCAGGAAAGCGTGGCGCGAATTGTAGGGATCGGCGTAGCGAAGCGAGGAGTTTAGAAAGGCTCTCCCTCAGGGAGAGCTCCCGCGGTAGCGGGTGAGAGAGGGGGCGTTGCAACAATTTGCCCCCTCCGTCGGCTACGCCGCCACCTCTCCCAACGGGAGAGGCTTTTTGTTAGTTCCGTTATAACACAAATCGGCAGAGAAAACAAGTCCTCTGCCGATATTTATATGTGTATCCGTAGGGGAGACCTGCGGTCTCCCGCGGGCGAACACAGTTCGCCCCTACCATGTTCCGAAAACATCCTTATGAGAACGCTCCTAAGAGGGGGTCCCACCGCGCAAGCTTTTGAAAAAGCTTGACCAAAACTTTCACAAGAGGCTGTGCAAACAACTTTTCCTTTCGGTAAACAACTCTCTGAGCGGATAGGGTCTTGGAGGTGCCTTGCCGCTCGCGGGAGCCAAGCGCGACGAATGGGGCGCGCCGAGGGGCGTGTGATTTGAAGCTCAAAATTTTTGCCCAAAATAAAGGAACGGGAGCTTGACACTCCCATTCAGTCATACCTGTAAATGCGTTAAAAGTTTTTGAGGGGGTGGGGGTGAACTTTTTTCAAAAAGTTCCCCCTCAAAAAAACTCACTCCCTCAAAAAAGTGTTTTATCTAACTCTCTCACCCAAGGGGGTGTCGTCGGCAAGGAAGACGACGCGCACGGTATCCTCGCCGGAGGCGAGGATCATACCGTTGGATTCGATGCCGCACAGGACTGCGGGCTTGAGGTTGGCGACGAGGATGATCTTTTTGCCGATGAGAGCTTCGGGCTCGTAGAACTTTGCAATACCCGAAACCACCTGCCGTTGCTCGTAGCCGAGATCGACCTGCAGCTTGAGCAGCTTTTTCGCCTTGGGAACCTTTTCGCAAGCGAGGATCTTTGCGGTGCGCAGCTCCACGTTCATAAAGTCCTCAATGCCAATCAGGGCACAGCCCTCGGGCTTTTCGGGCTTTGCTTCCTCCGCTTGCGCGGCGGCGATCATAGCTTGACGCTCTGCCTCAAACTCGGCAAGCTTCTTTTCCTCGTCCACACGGGCAAAGAGAACCTTGGAGTCGTTCACCTCGCTGCCCGCTACCATGCCGTCAAAGGAGGAGAGGGATGCAAAATCACGCTTGTCAGTGCCAAGCTCGTCCAAAATTTCGGTTGCCGTTGCGGGGATGAAGGGCAGGAGCATGACAGCACCCTGGCGAATGGTCTCCATCAAGTTGTAAAGAACCGTGCCAAGACGAGCCTTCAGCGCCTCGTCCTTTGCAAGCGACCAGGGCGTGGTTTCGTCGATATACTTGTTGGCGCGGCTGAACAGCTCAAACAAAGCCTCCAGCGCGTCGGCAATGTGGTAATCGTCCATCGATGCGCGCAGGGTTTCGTAAGCCTTTTTGCAAGCCGCCTTCAGCTCCTCGTCCAAAGCGTCGGGAGCGGTGGGAGCCTGAACGACCTTGCCAAAATACTTCTTTTCCATGTCGAGCGTGCGCTTGACCAGGTTTCCAAGGTTGTTGACAAGATCCATGTTGTATCTCTTGATGACCGACTCGTAGGTGATGGAGCCGTCGGCAGAGAAGGGCATTTCGGAGAGTGCATAGTAGCGCACGCCGTCCACGCCAAAGTGCTCGGCAAGCTTGTCGGCGTAAATGACGTTGCCGCGGGATTTGGACATCTTGTCCATGCCAAAGTTGAACCAAGGATGACCGAATACCTTTTTGGGCAGGGGGATATCCAACGCCATGAGGAAGATGGGCCAATAAATGGTGTGGAAGCGGAGAATATCCTTGCCGATCACGTGTACGTCGGCAGGCCAATACTTGCGGAAGTGCTCGCTCTGCTCGTCAAAGCTCTTGTCGGGGTCGTAGCCAAGTGCGGTGATATAGTTGGTCAGCGCGTCAAGCCACACGTACACCACGTGCTTGTCGACAAAATCAACGGGAATGCCCCACTTAAAGGAGGTGCGGGAAACGCAAAGATCTTGCAGACCTGCCTTGAGGAAGTTGTTGACCATTTCCTTTTTTCTCAGCTCGGGCTGAATAAAATCGGGGTGATCGTCAATGTGCTTCATCAAGCGGTCGGCGTACTTGCTCATTTTAAAGAAGTAAGCCTCCTCCTCGGCTTGCGAGAGCTCGCGTCCGCAGTCGGGGCACTTGCCGTCTGCCGCCTGCGTGTTGGTAAAAAAGGATTCGCAGGGCGTGCAGTACCAGCCCTCGTATTTGCTCTTGTAAATATCGCCCTTGTCGTAAAAACGCTTAAAGATCTTTTGAACAGCCTTTTCGTGGTAATCGTCGGTGGTGCGGATGAAGTAGTCGTAGCTCACGTTCATCTGATCCCACAAGCCGCGAATTTCGCCGGCAACGCCGTCGACGTACTTTTTGGGCGTAATGCCTTGCTCGTTGGCAAGATTTTCAATTTTTTGACCGTGCTCGTCGGTGCCGGTGCAAAAAAAGACGTCCTTGCCGCACATGCGCTGGTAGCGAGCCACCGAGTCGGACATGATCGCCTCGTAGGTGTTGCCGAAGTGTGGCTTGCGAGAAGCGTAGGCAATGGCGGTTGTCAAATAAAATTTTTCACTCATAGTCAAAATTTCCTTTCTGTTCCAAGCTCGCGAATGGGCGAGCGGGGATGATATATCAAACGCACGGTGACGTTCCGTACGTTGGGGTTCAAACGGGGGGATCTTCGGTTTGGCGATCGCAATCGCAAAAATAGGTCAGGAGCATACGGGGAACAACGTCGATCAAAAGCAGCAGCCCAATGCTCAAAACGCCCAAAAGGATCCAACCCAAAAAGCCGAAAAAGAAGCGTACACCGCTGTGGGGGTGCGCACGGCGAAAGCGACGTGCCGCCTCGCGTGCCTGCCACAAGGGGGCGTCCTCGTTGCGCAGTGCATAAAAGCAGAACGAATGGCGCAAAAAGAGCAGGGCAAGGGTCGCAATGCATTCAAGTGCGATCAAAGCGGTGTGTAAGAGGGTGGAAAAGGGCATTTGAGCAAGCGTGTTTTGAAACAGGAGCGTGGTTGCGTTCATCACGAACGTGCCCAAAGCGAGCCGCCATACCACACCCCACGCAAGCGTCCAGCCGCGATAAAAACGCTCGCCGTTGCTCAAATAGTAAAAAAGATCACTCAAAGCAGCATCGTCGCCCGTGTACGTCAAAAAGGCAATGCGAAAAAGACCGAGCAACACGGGTGCGATCAAAAATACCACCAATAAGTTCAAAAGGGCAGACAGGAGCGCGTCGAGTAAAAAGCCCCCTGCGGGAATGAGCTGTTCCGCAAGCGGCAGGAGCAACGCAAGCGCGGCAGACAGCGAGGTAAAAAGAGCCGCAAACACCATGCATATCAGCAATGCCTCCACCAACAGCAAGCGGTTTGCACGGGTGGCAAGTATGGCATCTGCCTCTTTTTTAGAAAGAGAGAGCGTTTTTGGGGTATTGGGCACAGCTTTCATTTGCGTTCTCCTTTCTGCTTTGTTCCAATAAATTATTATACCAAAAATTTGCAATTTTTACAATAGCTTTTTGAATTTTTTTCTTCCAAAATGACCACAATTTCAAAAATGATGGCTTTTTTAAGGCTTTGGATAAGGAGAATGAAAAAACGTGAGTCAAAAAGAGGGAAACGAGGCAATTGCAAACGCCTACCGCATCAGCGCGGAGCATTGGCAAATGGCAAAGAAAAAGAGCTTTTTTCAATA
>JAZQYE010000109.1:0-8313 GCA_045633385.1 Eubacteriales bacterium
CAGGAGTACAAGCAAGCCTACGATTTTTACTATAAGGCGGCGTTCGCGGCAGATTGCATTGCAAAAGCCATGACGCGCGTAGCTGTGCTGGACGTTCGCAACCGCGCATACAGTGAGGCGATCCGTCACGCCGAATGGGCGCTTGGTTACGGCAAAAACAACAATTTGGCGCGCGCCGTACTCGTCATTGCGCATCGCGCGTGCAAAAATGAGGCTGTGGCAGGGCAGATCGTTACCCAAACGCTGTGTGCCGACCCGTTGGATCAAATGATGCGCTACCTTGCAGGCAAGGAAGATTTTTACACCGCCATGCTCAGCGACCCCGCACAGACCTGCCTCGATCTGGTGTCGGATCTGGACGCCATGGGCAGATACGAGGATGCCAAAGCGTTGCTCGGTGGATTGATCGCACAACGTCCGCAGGCGGCGTATCGCATGGTGCACATGGCGTATGCATACTATGCAGATCTGTGCGCCGAGACGATTGGAGACCTCGCAAACCTTGCCGCTATCGACCTTGGCCCTGCGTACCCCTCGCGCCGTATCGAGATGCGTATTTTGCAATGGTGTATAGAACGGGGTGGCGATGAGGAATGCAAAATGCTGCTTGGCTGTGTGTGGTATCACAAGCGTCACTATCGCCGTGCGGCAAAGCTGTGGCAGGCGTGCGAGCACTCTTACGTTGCCAAACGCAACCTTGCGGTGGCATATTTCAGCCATTTGGAGCGCAAGAATGCGGCACTCGACATTATGCAAAAGCTGCAAGCCGAGCGACCTGACGACGAGGCACTCCTTTACGAAACGGTCGTGCTGATGAACAAAATGAACCGCGCCCCCAAGGAGAAGATCGATCTGATCCTTTCACACACGGTCACACGCGACGACGTGTTCACCGAGCTTGCAAAATCCTACAACCAGGCAGGGGAGTATCAAAAAGCGATCGACACGCTCCTCTCCCACGCTTTCGTTCCCTGTGAGGGTGGCGAGCACGCCATTGCCGACCAATATATGTTTGCATATCTTGCTATGGGAATTCAGGCTATGAAGGCAGGAGATTTTGCCAAGGCGTTGGAGCTATTGCGGTGCGGTCAGATCCTGCCGCAAAACTTGGGAGCAGGAATTTGGAACCATTGCAAGCGCATTCCTCTGCGTTATTACGCGGCGCTCTGCCATGAAAAGCTTGGAAATCGGGAGGAGGCAGAGCGTATCTATCGCTATATTGCCAGTACCGAGATCGAGTATTTCAGTAACATGCATCTTGCCGAATTGCCGTATTATCAGGCACTTTCGTTCGACCGACTCCAAATGCCGTTGCACAGCCGCAAGCTGATGACCGAGTATCGCCGTCGCTGGGAGGCGATAGGAAACGTAAAGGATAACGGATTTTTTGCAACCACGCCGTTCTTTATGTCCTTTGTAGATGACGCAAAGCAGATGCGTCGCGCAAGATACCTGTATTTGACGGGACTTGCACAAAGCTATTTCGGCGATCAACAAGAAGCCGCCGACCGTCTTTCGGAATGCTATTCTTTAAATAACGATCTGTTAACGGCAACGCTTTATTTTTGATCGATAAATCAATCAACGTTCCCAGGGGGCTGTGGCAAATTGATCTTTGCACAGCCCCTTTTTGGCGCACTTTTTTGTTGTAGGGGAGCGTTTTGCTATGCAAAGAAAAGAAAAAGTTTTAAAAAACAGGAAAAAAATTGATTTGTTTACAAAAAAGGTGTTTACAAAACGCAGATTATGTAGTAAAATATAAGGGATATATAATATATTGCGCACGAAGGAGATATGTGATTATGGTTCAGCCGAAATATCAACGCGTTTTGCTCAAGCTTTCCGGTGAGGCTCTTGCCCCCAAGGAGGACGGAATTCTTGATTTTAATTTTATCGAACGCGTTGCACAACAAATTAAAAAATGCGTCGATGCAGGTGTGCAGGTAGCCGTTATTGTCGGTGCCGGCAACATTTGGAGAGGCAGACAGGGCACGGGTATGGACCGTTGCCGTGCCGACCACATGGGTATGCTTGCAACGGTTATCAATTCCTTGGCCTTGCAGGATGTTTTCCTGCGCGTGGGAATGGATGCAAAGGTTATGACCGCAGTTGAAATGAAGGCGTTTGCCGACGTTTACACCGCACGCGATGCCATCAAGGCACTCGAGAGCGGTACGGTCGTCATTTTCGGCGGTGGACTCGGTATCCCGTTCTTTTCTACCGATACCGCGGCGGCTCTCCGCGCGGCAGAGATCAATGCCGATTGCATTCTCATGGCAAAGAATATCGATGCCATTTACAGTGCCGACCCCAAGCTCGATCCCAACGCAGTTCGCTACAGCGATCTGACGTATATCCAAATCATCGAGCAAAACCTTCGCGCGTTGGATATGTCCTCTGCAACCTTCTGCATGGACAATAACATCAACGGCTATGCATTCGGCCTTGCCGATCCCGAAAACATTTATCGCGTTGTCATGGGCGAGCCTGTGGGAACGGCGATCCACAACTGAAATTTGAAGAAAGATACATAGAAAGGAATTTGAAAATTATGAAATTCAATACCAAACTCGCAGAAGAAAAGATGCAAAAGAGCATCAGCGCTTACGAAAACAATATCTCCACCATTCGTGCAAGTCAGGCCAACGGCGCAATCGTTTCCAAGGTGACCTTCGATTACTACGGCTCTCAAACCAAGCTGACCGATATGGCGGCTGTATCTGTTTCCGATCCCAAGACCCTTACCATCACCCCCTACGACCGTTCCACCCTTAAGGCAATGGTCAAGGCGATTCAGGCGTCCGACGTTGGAATCAACCCCGTAGATGACGGTTCTGTGATCCGCCTCGTTTTCCCGCCTTTGACCGAGGAGCACCGTAAGACCCTTGCAAAGCAGATCCAAAAAATGGGTGAGGAAGCACGCGTTGCCATTCGTAACATCCGCAGAGAGGCAAACGACGAGATCAAAAAGCAAAAGAAGGATGGCACCATGACCGAGGATGAGCAAAAGGCAGGCGAAAAGTCCGTTCAGGATCTGACCGATCGCTACATCAAGCTGGTTGACGACATTACTTCCAAGAAAGAAAAAGAAATTATGCAAATTTGAGCATTGACAAGGGGTGTGGCAAGGTAAGTGCCTTTCAACACCCCTTGATGTTCATCAATGGAGTATCAAATGTTTTTTAAAAAATCTCAAAAAATGACTCAAAAGGTCAGTGTGGATGATCGCCTGCAGCATATTGCGTTCATTATGGACGGCAACGGGCGTTGGGCGCAAAAGCGCGGTATGCCGCGTGAGTTCGGTCATACCCACGGTGCGGCAACCTTTAAAAAGATCGGTCGCTATTGCAAGAGCATCGGCTTGCGCTATATGACCGTATATGCCTTTTCTACCGAGAATTGGAAGCGTCCGCAAAAGGAAGTCGATGCCATTATGAAGCTGTTTGACGAGTATATCGAAAACTGCTTTATCGAAATGAAGGACGACGAGGTACACATTCGCTTTATCGGTAATTTGGATATTTTTTCCGAGAGCTTGAGGGGGAAGATGGAAAAGATCGAACGCGAGACCGCACATCACCCCTTTTTGCTCAATATTGCGGTCAACTACGGCGGACGCGAGGAGATCGTGCATGCCTGCCGCGAGTTGATCAAGGAAGGGAAGAGCGATATTACCGAGGCGGATATTTCGGCGCACATTTACACGTCTGACTGTCCCGACCCTGATCTCATCGTTCGCACGGGCGGAGATCTGCGCACCTCCAACTTCCTGCTTTGGCAGTCGGCATACACCGAGTACTATTTTACCGACGTGCTCTGGCCCGATTATTCTGCCGCCGACGTCGATCGGGCTGTTGCCGCCTTTTATTCCAGAAAGCGTCGTTACGGCGGCGTATAACAGGAGGAAAGAATGAAACAACGCATCCTTACCGGCGCGCTTGTGGTGGCCTTGTTGGTGCCCATCGTTATTTTTTCATGGACACCGCTGTTGCCTATCATCATCGCGTTTTGCTCGGTTATTTCCATTCGAGAGATCTTGCATTGCATCGGCTTGCAAAAGTCGCCGCTGTTTTCGGTTCCGCTGTATCTCATGGCGGCAACCATTCCGGTCATTACGCGCTTTTTGGCGCACGGCAGTCTGTTTGCTTCGCAAATGCCTGAGGCTTCGGCAAAGCATCTGGCACAGTACGGCTGTATTTTAATGGTCGCTGTTTTGATGTATTTCTTTACGATCATGACCTTTTCGCACGGAAAATATAAGCTTGAGAGCGTTTGCGTACTGTTTGCCGCTTCGTTTTATATCCTTATGGGCTTTAACTCCATCGTCATCATGCACGATAACGAAATGGGCGGCAGAGTGGTCTTTCTCGCCATTTTCATCGGTGCATGGGTAACCGACGTATTTGCATATTTTTGCGGTATGCTTTTTGGCAGAGGAGGTAAGCACAAGCTTATTCCCGACGTCTCTCCCAAAAAGACGGTAGAGGGAAGCATCGGCGGCATCGTTTTTTGCATGATCGCCATGGTTCTGTTCGGCATTCTCTGTAACTATTTTACCGAGTACGATGCAAAGCTGTGGGTGTTTGCCATTGGCGGCCTGCTTGCATCGGTCGTAGCGCAGATCGGTGACCTTTTGATGTCGGTGATCAAGCGCACCTACGGTATCAAGGATTACGGCAAGCTTTTTCCGGGACATGGCGGAATGCTCGATCGTTTTGATTCCATTCTCGCCGTTGCCATTGCAATGGTTTGCTTTACCTCCTTTATCGATTTCTTTTGAGGTGATTTCAGATGAGTAATTCAGTTTATCCCGCTCTTTCCATTCTCGGTTCTACCGGGTCTGTCGGAGAGCAGGCAATTGACGTTGCCGTCAAAAACGGCATCAAGGTCAATACCATATCCGCCAATCGCAACGTTGATCGCGTAGAGGCGCAGGCTCGTTCCTTGCGCGTGCGCGCGTGCGCCATGGCAGACCGCGAGGCGGCAAAGGATCTTCGCATTCGTCTTGCAGATACCGATATCAAGGTCTATGCGGGCAGTGACGGCATTTGCGAGATGACGAGTCAGGAATACGACACCGACGAGGTTGTGGTCAATTCCATCATCGGTGAGGCAGGCTTGCGCCCGACCATGTCTGTTTTGAGCGCAGGAAAAAAGCTGGCGCTTGCCAACAAGGAGTCCTTGGTTTGCGCAGGTGACTTTGTCATGAAGCTCGCAGAGGCAAAAAACACCGAGATCCTGCCCGTTGACAGCGAGCACAGCGCTATTTTTCAAGCCCTTCGTTCGGGTAGCCGCAAGGAGATCAAGCGATTGCTGTTAACGGCGTCGGGAGGCCCTTTTTACGGCATGAAGCGTGAGGAGCTTGCCGATATCACCCCCGAACGCGCGCTGGCGCATCCCACTTGGGATATGGGCGCAAAGATCACCATTGACAGCGCGACCCTGATGAATAAGGGATTTGAGGTCATTGAGGCAGTGCATTTGTTTGGCGTTTCGCCCGACCGCATCGAGGTGCTCGTGCATCGTGAAAGCATAATGCACTCGGCTATCGAATATACTGATAACAGCGTTATTGCACAAATGTCGGTTCCCGATATGCGCCTTTGCGTGCAATATGCGCTGACGCACCCGACGCGCACCGCGGCGGTCATTTCGCAATTGGATCTGACACAGGTAGGCAAATTGACCTTTGCCAAGCCCGATACGCAAACCTTTGTGCTGTTGCCCTTGGCAATTGAAGCCATTCAAAAGGGCGGTGCACTCCCAGCGGTGCTCAACGCCGCAAACGAGGTTGCCGTAGCGGCATTTCTGAAAAAACAGCTTGATTTTACAGGCATCTTTGACGTGGTAACGCAAACCGTTCACGCGCTTCCCGATGCCGCCAAGATCTTCTCGCTCGACGATATTTTTGCATTCGACGGCGCGGCAAGATCGCTTGCAAATGAATTTTTAGAAAAGCGCAATAAGCGCTGATCAAACGGAGGAACCCCTTGAGCTTTTTATACA
Organism: Eubacteriales bacterium; assembly: GCA_045633385.1. Classification (GTDB taxonomy): domain Bacteria; phylum Bacillota; class Clostridia; order Oscillospirales; family CAG-272; genus UMGS1865. The sequence goes on from JAZQYE010000109.1 coordinate 6,007, forward strand.
TTCTTTTCGCAATCCTGATTTTTGGTCTGTTGATCTTTATTCATGAGTTCGGTCACTTTATCGTAGCGCGTATGTGCGGCGTTAAGGTTTTGGAGTTTGCCATCGGCATGGGGCCGAAGATCCTTTCATGGAAGGGCAAAAAGAGCGGAACCGTGTACGCTTTGCGCCTTTTTCCCATTGGCGGCTTTGTCAATATGCTGGGTGAGAACGGCATGGAGGCGGTGCAAGGAGATAACGGCTACGACGAAGAGCCCTCCATCATCAACGAGGTAGAGAAAAAGACAGACAGGGAAGAGGAGGCAGAAAAACAAGCCGAGATCGATCCCGAGCTTGCCAAGCAGGCGTACTGCAATCAAAACGTGTGGAAGCGCATTGCCATTTCGGTGGCAGGTCCTGCTATGAACATTCTGCTCGGTTTTTTGCTGATGCTGGTGCTTGTGCTGATGGGCGGCAGAAATTCGCTCCTGACCACCCACGTAGGCGGTTTTCACGTCGTTTACGACCACGAGGAGAGCATGCAAGGCTTTCAAAAGGGCGATTACCTTTATTCCATCGAGGGGAAGAACGTTTCTTTCACAAGACTGAAGGAGCAGATCAAGCTCTCTGACGGCAAGCCCTTTCAGGTTGTGATCCAACGCTTGAACGAGAGCGGAACCGACAGCGAGTTTATTGAGCTGAGCGTTACCTTGACCGAGGAGGATCTGGCGCGTTTTATCGGTTCTGCCAGCGAGAAGACCGGCTTGCAGATCGGTGACGTCATCATCAAGGTCAATTCCGCGCGTGTATCCACGCAGTACCACATGTCGCAGGAGATCATGTTCCAGGGCTATCGCCCGGTCGATCTCACTGTTTTGCGCAACGGGGAAAAGGTTCTTCTTGAGGACGTTCATTTTCCCAATGTAACCGAAAGCGGCGTGGTGGTAGGTAACGTAGATTTCCGCGTTTACGCCGAGGAGAACTATAATCCGCTCGTCGTGCTCAAGCATACTTGGAGTCGTTCGATCGCAACGGTCAAATCGGTTTACGATTCGCTGTTGGGACTCTTTACCAAACGCTTTGGTATGGAGGCGATTTCCGGCCCCATCGGTATTACCACGCAAATGAAGGACGTTGCACAATTTGGCATCGCAGGTATTCTTTCCTTTGTGACCCTTATTTCCATCAATCTCGGCGTTATGAATCTGTTGCCCATTCCCGCTTTGGACGGTTGCCATATCCTCATCTATCTGGTCGAGGTCGTTCGTCGCAAGCCCATGAAGCGTGAGCTGGAGGCAATCATCAATTTTGTAGGTTTAATATTGCTGCTTTCTTTGGCAGTACTTGTTGCAATAAAGGATATTATAGCATTATGAAGTATAACGATATCAGAAGAAAAACGCATCAGGTCTCCGTCGGCAATTGTAAGATCGGCGGAAATGCCCCCATCGCCATTCAATCTATGACCAACACCGATACGCTTGATGCAGAGCGTACCGTCGATCAGATCCGTCGCTTGGAGCGTGCGGGCTGTGATATCGTGCGTGTTTCCGTCCCTACAGAGGAGGCGGCATATACCGTGTGGAAGATCAAAGAGTCGGGCATTCGTATTCCCATCGTAGCAGATATCCATTTTGATTACCGCATCGCCCTGCGTTGTGCCGAGCTCGGATTTGATAAGATCCGCATCAATCCCGGTAATATCGGAGACGATGACCGCGTCAAGGCGGTATGCGATGCTTGCAGAGAGAGAAGGATCCCGATCCGCATCGGTGTCAACAGCGGTTCTTTGGAAAAGCACATTCTTGCCAAGCACGGTGCTCCCACACCGGCGGCTCTGTGCGAGAGTGCGCTTTACCACATTTCCTTGCTTGAAAAATTCGGCTTTGAGGATATTCTCGTTTCCATCAAGGCTTCTACTGTTTCGGATATGATCGAGTCCAACCGCTTGCTGGCGCAAAAGTGTGCCTATCCCTTGCACCTCGGCGTAACCGAGGCGGGAGGCGGCAACCGCGGACTTATCAAGAGCGCGGTCGGTATTGGCTCCTTGCTGTGTGATGGCATCGGGGACACCATTCGCGTATCCCTGACCGACGACCCCATTGAGGAGATCGATGCGGCAAAGCAGATTTTGCGCGCTGTTGGAATCGAGGGGCAGAGCGGCATGGATATCGTCAGCTGTCCCACCTGCGCACGCACCAAGATCGACCTGATCCCGCTTGTCAAGCGTTTTGAGCAAGCCGTTCGGGAGGCAGGTCTTGAGAACGTACCCGTTAAGGTCGCTTTGATGGGCTGTGTGGTCAACGGCCCCGGAGAGGCACGTGAGGCAGA
>JAZQYE010000110.1:0-9284 GCA_045633385.1 Eubacteriales bacterium
GTGCGCACCAGCCCACACCGTGGGTGTATGCGGAAATGTCGGTAATTTGCTTTGCCTGAATCCACTTGCCTTCCTCGGGCAGGGGAGCAGGACCGTGGTCACAGCCCTTTTTTACAACGCACATGTGCTGAACTTCAAGGCTCTGTGCGTAAGGGAATTCACTTACGTTACTCATTGTTTTTTATCTCCTTATAATTATTTTGAACTGTTTTATTTGCTCTCGATCAGGGGAGCTACTGCATCTGCATAGATCTTGCCGATCAGTGCAGCGCCGTTTTGATTGGGATGAACGCCGTCTCCGGAATAATATTTGGGCTCGGGCTGTGTTTTCAAAGCCTCGTCAAAAATCTTGTCCAACGGGATGTAAACGTCTGCAAATTCGTCCGCAAGCGCGCGAATAATGGTGAGAACAGCGTTGACCTCTTCTCTCCACGTTTCCTTTTCCGCACAGTCCAAAAGGAAGGGGGAAAGGATGACGATTTTAGCGTTGGTCTGCTTTTTGATGCGCTCCAAAATAGCGCGATAGTTGGTGGTGATTTGCGCATCGGTGGTTTCCACGCGGTTTGCGCCGTGACGGTGCCAAATATCGTTGATGCCGATCAGGATCGAAACAATATCGGGTTGCAGGGCAACCAGGTCATTGTACATGCGGTCAAACAGTTGGTCTGTACGGTTGCCGCTGATGCCGAGGTTAATAAACTCGATCTCCTTGTTTGGAAAAGCCTCCCGAATCCCCTCGCTTGCATACTTGGGATAACCGTTGCCCATGTTATGAAAGTTGCGGTAATCTCTTCCTGCGTCGGTAATGCTGTCGCCTTGAAACAGAATTCTCATATTGAAATCTCCTTTTTGGGGTGATGTATGAGACGGAATTATGCAAGAACCTCGCCGTAAACGGTGCCGAATGCGCAAGCTGCGTTGCACTCATCGGTATCGATGTGCATAGCAAGAGCGAACTTGGGGCTAACGCGGCAAACGACGTCGTCAAAGATCAAGGGACGAGCGGTGTCAAGGCGAACCTTAACGATCTGCTTATCTTGTACGCCGATCTTTTCTGCATCTTCGGGAGTCATGTGGATGTGTCTCTTTGCGATGATAACACCCTCGCTGATCTCTACTTCGCCGGCAGGGCCGACCATCTTCAAGCCGGGGGTAGCTGCAACGTCGCCGCTCTCACGAACGGGAACGTCCTTGAGTCCGAGCACGCGAGCATCGGAGAAGGAGAGCTCAACCTGGTTTGCGGGACGGGTAGGACCGAGTACGCTGACTGCGAGAGTCTTGCCGTTGGGGCCTACGAGAGTGATCTTTTCATTGCCTGCGGCATATTGACCGGGTTGGCTGAGCTCTTTCTTAACGGTCAGCTCTGCGCCCTTGCCATACAGAATTTCAACTGCCTCTGCGGTCAAGTGAATGTGACGTGCAGAAGTTTCAATCAGGATCTTGTTTTCCATAATTTTTAAAACCTTTCCTCGTTTTAATATTTTGTGTGTTGACACCAATGGACGAACACAATACTCCATACTATATTATTATACCACAAATTTCGCCGTTTGTAAAGAGTGTTTTTTTATAAATCCTTGCGGATAAATGAAAATTTCTTGGGAAAGATAATCAAAAAAGGGCACAAAGTGAGGGAATGGCAAAATGGCAGATGACAAAGGCGGATACGAGGGCTTGCAAAAGGAGCAGGAGGAAGCAAGGCAGCTTCAATTGGAGAACATTGCAAACAGCGGCGGCAGTATGGCAGAAAACAGCCGCGAGCGCTTTCAATGCATTTCTATCATCGGGCAGATCGAAGGACACTACACCTTGCCGGAAGGGCAAAAAGCGACCAAGTACGAGCAGATCATACCGCTGTTGGTCTCGATCGAGGAGAGCGAGGACGTGGATGGATTGTTGGTTATTCTCAATACCATGGGAGGGGACGTAGAGGCAGGGCTTGCCTTGGCGGAAATGATCGCATCTATGACCAAGCCTACGGTCTCGTTGGTGCTTGGGGGAGGGCATTCCATTGGGGTGCCGCTTGCGACAGCCGCGCGGCGTTCCTTTATCGTGCCGAGCGCTACGATGACGCTTCACCCCGTGCGCATCAGCGGTACGGTGATCGGGGTGCCGCAGTCTTTTCGCTATATGAGCGAGATGCAAAAAAGGATCGTTGGATTTATCTGTTCACACTCAAGTGCCAAGGAGCAAACCGTTACGGAGCTGATGATGCGCCCCGACCTGCTTGCCACCGATTGCGGCTCGATCATCGAGGGGCAGGAGGCTGTCAAATATGGGATCATTGACGAGGTAGGGGGATTATCCGATGCCCTGAAATGCCTGCGCGATCTTGCCGAAAAAGGGTAATTTTATCAAAATATAATAATAAGAATTATTCTTATTACAGAAAAACAGAATATTTTTGCAAGAATAAAAAGGTTTGGCACAAAAAAGTAGAAATAGGGTATTGAAAATATTTCTTCATCGTGATATAATAATTATATCTGTGTTTTGATAGAGCTCAGAAGTATATAAGAGCAAAACCGCAATCGAAACCGCCATCCGCTGCCAACGGGCGTATTTTCGCGCGTACGCGCAGGCGTGTATGGGTCGGGTACGGGGCGGTAAGGAGGATTTTTTGAAGACCGATATGAAGCTGCGCTCCGGCGCTACCATTCCACACCTTTCTCTCTCCGAAGCGGAGAAAAAGAACTATCTCACGCGCAACATTCTCAACCGTATGCACCTGATGCCCGTGGGAGACCCCGCCGCCTTTGACGAAAACGAGGACGGCAGCATTACATACTTTTTTGATCCTACCCGTGTGGTAGAGGCACCGCCCGAGCTGTGGTACGCCCCCACACAAAAAAGCGAGACCATGACGCTGGATAGCGGCGTGGAGATCGCGCGCATGAGCACCAAGCGTGCTGCCGCTTGCGGTTTTTACACCGTAGAGCGACTCTCGCAAATGAATTACGACGTCATTGAGGAGCCCGTGGCATACACGCTTCGCAATGACAAGAGCGTTATTTACTTTTACGACAAAAAAACGGCAATCCGCCGCCCCTTGATGTGCGTGCATTGCGGTAAGGACGTTCGTTACCGCCGCAAGCTTTGTCAAGCCTGCTTTGCAGACGATCTTGCCGTTCGCCGTGCAGAGGGAGATCTGCACCGCAATGCGGAATATCACATGAACCGTGATCGTGTGCTCTTTTTTGACCTGGAGTTGACGGGTGTTTATCACCACGACGAGATCCTTTCCATTTCCATCACCGACGGTAACGGTCGCATCGTGATGGATACGCTGGTCAAGCCCGCACACAAAAAGAAGTGGAAGCAGACCGAAAAGATCCACGGTATCACTCTCGAAATGGTGGCGGATGCCCCCATGCTGGAGGATCTGATCCCGCGTATCAAAGAGATCTTTGAAGCCGCCGACGTGCTCATCGCCTACGGCGTTTCCACCGATTACAGCCATATCAAGTATATTTACGATACCGAGGCAGAACGCGAGGCGTTGCACAAAAAAACGCGCTGTGCATCGATCGAGTTCGTTCGTTTTCAGTCGGAGCATCATCCCAATCTGGTGCACGCGTCGCTCAGCGATGCCATGGCGCTGTTGGAGATCGAATGGGACGGCGTAGCGCATACGTCGATCGCAGATACCATTGGCTGTGCCAAGGTATGGGAAAAGCTGTTCCCGAACTACTATGAAAATTGAGGTGCATGATGGATCGATTTTTTGGTTTGAATAAGCCCGCCGATCTTGGCGAGGACGTTACGCTGTTGACCACCACGCACGATGACGTTGAAAAAATGATCATCTGCGGTATTTTGGAGGAGGAAGAGATCCCGTTTGCGGCAAAGGACCGCGGCGCGGGCGAGGCTGTGCGCGTTGTAACGGGATATTCGATGTACGGGTGTGACATTTTTGTACCCGCAGAGCTGTTTGATCGCGCCAACGCACTGTTGGAGGATTACCGCAACGGAGAGCCCGTTTTTGACGAGGACGAGATCGTGAGCGAGGACGAGGTTTGACGCGGATATGAAGGAGATTTTGCTTTGTAAGCTTGGCGAGATCGTGCTCAAGGGCGCGAACCGCCGTTATTTTGAGGATACGCTCTGCCGCAATCTGCGTCACCGTGCCAAGCACTACGGTAGCTTTGAGATCACGAGCTCGCAGAGCACCGTTACCATTGAGCCCAAGGATGAGTTCGCCGATCTTGACGCAATGTTCGAGAGCGCGCAAAAGGTCTTTGGCATCGTTGCCATCAGCCGCTGTGCCGTGTGTGAAAAGAGCATGGACGCCATTGAAGCGACCGTGCGCGACTACGTGCCGCAGTTTTTGATCGGCAAAAAAACCTTTAAGGTTGTTGCAAAGCGCTCGGATAAGCGCTTTCCACTCGACTCCATGGATATTGCGCGCGAGGTGGGCGGCTACGTGCTCTCCCGTGTGCCCAATATTCGCGTGGACGTCAAAAATCCCGAGATCGTAGTGCAGGTCGAGATCCGCGAGCACTCCGCATTCGTTCACGCGGGGCAGTACAAGGGCGCGGGCGGTATGCCCGTCGGCACCAATGGCAAGGCGCTGTTGCTTTTGTCGGGCGGCATCGATTCTCCCGTTGCGGGCTATATGATCGCAAAGCGCGGCGTGCAGATCGAGGCGGTACACTTCGAATCCTTCCCCTACACCAGTGAAATGGCGCGTGAAAAGGTGTTTACGCTGGCGCGCGAGGTGGCACAGTACGCGGGCACCTTTAACGTGCACGTGGTCTCCTTGACACATATTCAGGAGCTGTTGGTCAAAAATTGCGAGGAGGATTACTTCACGCTCCTGCTCCGCCGCTACATGATGGCAATTGCCGATAAGATCGCACATCGCATCGGTTGCGGTGCGTTGATCACGGGCGAGAGCTTGGGTCAGGTCGCTTCTCAGACCATGCAGGCAATCGGCGTGACCGACCCCATGTCCACGCTTCCTGTATTCCGTCCTTGCATCGGCATGGACAAGGAGGAGATCGTGAGCATTGCACGCAAGATCGATACCTTTGATACCTCCATTCAGCCCTACGAGGACTGTTGTACTGTGTTTACGCCCAAGCATCCCAAAACCAAGCCCGAGCTTTTCAAGGTAGAGGAGCAACAGCGAAGATTGGATTTTGACGCGCTGGTAGAAGAGGCACTTGCAGGTGCTTACGTAGAGCATATTCCGCTCACGTATTGAAAATCGTTTGATCAATTCAATTTACACATAAAAGAGGGTAACGTTTATGGAACAAAAATATTACCGTATGAACATTGCGGGCTGTGAGCGCGCTCTGCCTCTGTGTCCGCTCAACGAGGATATGATGATCGGTGCGTTTGTGATCTTTGGAGATCCCGAATTGACCACGGCGTGTGCCGAGGAGCTGCTCAAAAGAGCACCCGAGTACGATTATCTCATTACCGCTGAGGCAAAGGGCATTCCGTTGGTACATGAAATGGCACGTCTTGCGGGCAATCAGCGTTACGTGCTGGCACGCAAAACGCCAAAGCTCTATATGACGGGCGTGACCGAGGTCACGGTGCGCTCTATTACCACCGACCGCGAGCAAAAGCTGTATCTTGATACCGCCGATGCCAACATGATGCGCGGCAAACGTATTCTCATCGTGGACGACGTGGTATCTCTTGGCGATTCGCTTCACGCGCTGGAGCAATTGGTATTGGCGGCAGGCGGCGAGATCTGCGGCAAAATGACCATTCTTGCCGAGGGAAAGGCTTGTGAAAGAGACGATTTGATTTATCTTGAAAAATTACCGTTGTTTGATAAAAACGGCAACGTGCTTTAAAAAGGAGTAATTGCAATGGCAGAATTGATGACTGCAAATGACAGACGTACCCATTATTGCGGTACGGTAAGAGAGAGTGATATCGGCAAGCAGGTTTGTGTAATGGGGTGGGTGCAAAAGCAAAGAGACCTTGGCAACCTGATCTTTATCGACCTGCGCGACCGCACGGGTATCGTTCAGCTCGCTTTTGATGACAAGAGCGACAAGGAGATCTTTGATAAGGCATTCGGTATTCGTGCCGAGTATGTGCTTTGCGCACACGGGACCGTTCGTCCGCGTGGAGAGGGTGCGGTTAACCCCAATCTTCCCACCGGTGCGGTTGAGGTGTTCGTAACCGAGCTCAAGATCCTCTCGGCGGCACAAACCCCTCCCTTTGAGGTCTCCGACAGCAAAAAGGTCAATGACGAAACGGCACTCAAGTACCGTTATCTCGACCTGCGCCGTCCCTCTCTGCAAAGAAACATCCTCATGCGTCACCAAATCGCAAAGGTGGCACGTGAATACTACTACGAAAACGGCTTTTTGGAAATCGAAACTCCTATGATGATCAAGTCCACGCCCGAGGGTGCGCGTGACTATCTGGTGCCCAGCCGTATTCACAAGGGCAGCTTTTATGCACTGCCGCAGTCTCCCCAAATCTACAAGCAGCTCCTGATGCTCAGCGGCTACGATCGTTACATCCAATTGGCACGTTGCTTCCGCGACGAGGACCTGCGTGCCGACCGTCAGCCCGAATTTACGCAGATCGACCTGGAAATGTCCTTTGCAACGCAAGAGGATATCATGGCAATGAACGAGGGCTTTATCAAGCGCGTTTTCAAGGAAGTTCTCAATATTGATATTCCCACGCCCCTGCCCCGTATGACCTTTGCCGAGGCAATGAGCCGTTACGGAAGCGATAAGCCCGATACCCGCTTCGGTATGGAGATCCAAGATCTCCCCGACGTGGTCAAGAGCTGTGGCTTTGGCGTATTCACCTCTGCCATTGAGGCGGGAGGAAGCGTGCGTTGTATCGTTGCAAAGAACGCTGCCGCAACCCTGACGCGCAAGGAAATCGATAAGCTTACCGAGCACGCCAAGGGTATTGGTGCCAAGGGCTTGGCTTATATCCGCTGGGCAGACGAGGCTCCCAACTGCTCCTTTGCAAAGTTCCTCACCCCCGAGGAGCTGCAGGCAATTCTCGATGCGGCAAATATGGAAAAGGGCGACGTCATGCTCATCGTTGCCGATAAGAACAAGGTCACGCTCCCCACTTTGGGCGCACTGCGTAATATGCTTGGCAAAAAGCTGAACCTGATCGAGGAAGGCAAATTCACCTTCCTGTGGGTCGTAGAGTTCCCCTTCTTCGAATGGAACGAGGAGACCGAGCACTGGGATGCAATGCACCATCCCTTTACCATGCCCCTGCCCGAGTGCCTGGAGCATCTGGAGAGCGACCCCGCAAGCGTTCGTGCACAATGTTACGATATGGTGCTCAACGGCACCGAGCTGCTTTCCGGTTCTATCCGTATCACCGACTGGCAGCTGCAGGAGAGAATGTTCAAGGCGCTTGGCTTGACTGCCGAGGATATCGAGCGTAAGTTCGGCTTCCTTGTAGATGCATACAAGTACGGTGCACCTCCGCACGGTGGTTCCGGTATGGGTCTTGACCGCCTTGCAATGGTTATGTCCGGTGCAGACTCCCTGCGCGACGTCGTTGCCTTCCCGAAGGTGCAGAACGCAAGCGAGCTGATGTCGCAGTGCCCGACTCCCGTGGCGGCTGCAGATCTTGCAGTGCTCGGTATCGCGGTGACCGAAGAAGAATAATAAAGCGGGGCTTTGAGCGGTGCGCGTTTGATGGGCGCGCCGCTCCTGCCCGCATATATAAGCGTGATACGTTCTGTGTCAGCACACCGCCAACCCCTTTAAAGCCTTTGAATTTTGGAAAGAAGAGGAGATGGGGGTGTGGGGGAAGAGTAGAACTTTTGCAAAAGTTCTACTCTTCCCCCACAGTTCCCATATCAAAACAATGCCTGAACTGTTATCCCCTGCTGGGAATTTTGAAAAAATGAAAGCCGCTCTTTTGTACGGAGCGGACGCGGTCTATCTTGCCGGACAAATGTTTGGAATGCGCGCAGCGGCAGATAATTTTACGGTGGAAGAGCTGTACGCTGCCGCCGCATACGTACACGAGCGCAATAAAAAGATCTATCTGACCGTTAATACCATGCCGCACGTCAACGAGTATCCCTTGTTGCGCCGCTTCTTGCAGGATATTAAGGATGCCGGCATTGACGCGATGATCGTTGCCGATCTTGGCGTGTTTGCAACCGTGCGCGAGATCTTGCCCGATATGGAGATCCACATGTCCACGCAGACCTCTATCGTAAGCCCCGCATCGGCAAAGGCGTACGCTGCCATGGGAGCCAAGAGATTGGTGCTGGCGCGTGAATTGACCTTGGAGGAGATCAAAGCCATTCGCGCGGAATTGCCCGACGACGTTGAATTGGAGGCGTTTATTCACGGCTCCATGTGTGTGTCCTACAGCGGCAGATGCTTGCTTGCCAACGCCTTCAACGGGCGCGACGGCAATCGCGGAACCTGCTCACAGCCCTGCCGTTGGAATTATTCCATCGTGGAGGAAAAGAGACTTGATTCGCTCTTTCCCATCGAACAGCAGGAGAACGTGGGCACGTTTATCATGTCCTCCAAGGATATGTGCATGATCGAGCATATTCCCGAATTGATGCAAAGCGGCGTCGCGTCCTTTAAAATTGAGGGACGCATGAAGAGCGCATATTACACGGCTGTGGTCACAAACGCATACCGTATGGCAATCGACGCATATCAAAAGGACCCCGATGGCTACCGCTTCGATCCCTCATGGCTGGATGAATTGGAGAGCGTTTCGCATCGCGAGTACGGCACGGGCTTATATTTTGACGATCCCATGCTCAATCCCCAGCTGGTCAGCGCGTGTGGATATATGCGCGAAAAAGCATATTTTTCCACAGCCATCGAATATGATGAGGCAGAGGCATGCGCCATTGTGCAAAACGGCGTTGCCATGGAGAACGAGGACGGCAGACTCTACCGCTTTATTCAGCGCAACAAGGTGTCAAGAGGCGAGGATGCCGAAATGATCTCGCCCGGTAAGATCGGCAAGGGCTTTGGCGTACGCGAGCTGTACGCACCCGACGGAAGCGTGCTGGAATCTACTCCGCACCCCTCTATGATCTATTGGTGCCGCGTGCCCTTTGCGGTCAAAGAGGGCGACATTATGCGCGCCGCAGGCGGCAAGGGCTTGGAAATCCGCGCTAAGGATCGTCTTAAGGGCGATTGCTGATACGCAACGCAAAAAAGGAGAGATTGAATGTACATATTCGAGATTTTAAAGGCGATCCTGTACGGTATCGTCGAGGGCATTACCGAGTGGTTGCCCATCAGCTCCACGGGGCATTTGATCTTACTGGAGGATCTTCTTCCGTTTGC
>JAZQYE010000111.1:0-23443 GCA_045633385.1 Eubacteriales bacterium
GATAAGCAGACGGGAAAGCTGTTTTATTTGACATTAGCAGACACCGTGCGCTATGAAAAGCTGGATCTGTTGACCGATGCCGACGAGCTGGAGCTGTTTTTGCAGGACTGAGCGCGGCAGACACTTGAAAAAGGATAACGAGAGATTCATGAAAAGAACCGGATTTATTTCAATCGTAGGACGTCCGAACGTCGGAAAGTCCACGCTGCTCAACAGCATTTTGGGCGAAAAGATCGCCATTGTTTCCAACAAGCCGCAAACTACACGTAACCGCATTGCGGGTATTGAAACGCGCGGAGAGGATCAGTTTGTCTTTTTGGATACCCCCGGCATCTTCAAGCCGCAAAACAGCCTTGGCGATTTTATGGTCAAGACCGCAAACAGCACCATGCAAGAGAGTGACATGGTCATTCTGGTTGCCGATGCGGGCTACCGCCCGGGCGATGTGGAGGAGGGCATCATCACCTACCTCAAGCGCAGCGAAACACCTGCCATTCTTGCTTTGAACAAGGTGGATCTTTACCGCCGCGAGCAAATTGCGCAAACGATCGTTGCTTACGCGGAGCTGTACGATTTTCACGCCGTGGTGCCCATTTCTGCCAAAAAAGGAAAGGCTGTCAGCGAGATACTTGATGAGTGCTCCAAGCTGTTGCGCGAGGCAGATTGGTTTTACGACGAGGATATGATCACCGATCAGCCGCAACGCCAAATGGTAGCGGAATTGATCCGTGAAAAGATCCTGCGCACGGTGGATAAGGAGATTCCGCACGGTGTTGCGGTCATGATCGAGGAATACCGCGACGAGGGCTCGATCGTACGCATTCGCGCCGAGATCTTTTGCGAAAAAGCCTCGCACAAGGGCATTCTCGTCGGCAAAAACGGCGAGACGCTCAAGCGTATCGGAAGCTACGCGCGCGAGGATATGGAGAAGCTGCTTGATGCAAAGGTCTATCTCAATCTCTGGATCAAGGTCAAGGAAAATTGGAGAGACACCCAACGCGGTATTTTGGACTTTGGATATACCGAGGAATAAGCGTGAAAGGAGCTTTTCATGCGACACGAAAGCATTGACGGTGTTGTGGTTCGGGTGCGCGATTACGGCGACCATGACAGATACCTGTCGGTTCTGACTGCCGATCGGGGAAGGATCACCCTTCTTTCCAAGGGGGGGCACTCGCTCAAGGGACCTCAAACCTCCATCAGCCAAATGTACAGCTACGCCAACTTTGAGTTTTATCGCCGTGGGGATTTCAACGTTCTCAAGGGGGGCTCGCTCCTACAGCATTTTTACAGCTTGAGCACCGACATCGACCGCTTGAATTTGGCGGCGTATTTGTGCGATCTTTGCTGTGAATTGACCGACGAGGGAGAGCCTGCACAGGAGATGCTGCGCCTGTTGCTCAATGCGCTGTACGCCATTTCGCGCGAGCTTTATCCGCAAGAGATCATCAAGGGCGCGTTTGAGTGGCGCGCCATGGCGCTTTCGGGCTATATGCCGGATCTTGGCGGCTGTACCGTATGCCAAAAGGATAGCTCCGACCCCTTTTATCTGCAGGTGATGAACGGTGCGCTGTTGTGTGCCGATTGTCTCAAAAAACAAAACGGCATTGGCAAACGCGTACCCGATGCGGCGTACGACGATATTCGTGAGAGCGATGCGCTCCTCACACTTTCTCCTGCCGTGTGCGCGGCAATGCGCTATTGCATTCACGCACCCCTGGAGCGGCTGTTCTCCTTTTCTTTGGAGGATGCAGCAGACCAAAAGGATTTTGCGGGGGCAGCACAAACCTACACCCTCTCGCATCTTGGCAGAGGATTTGACTCATTAAACTTTTATCACACGATGCGTTCTGCTCCAATGCCTGTGGGCGAGGGAACGCGTAAGGAAACAGAAGCATGAATTTTTTAGAAAAAACACTTTCTACGCTGGAGTTTGACAAGATCTGCGATATGTTGGCAGACTGTGCCTTGACCGAAGGGGCGCGTGCCATGGCGTATCGGCTGATGCCTGCGTGGGATATTACCGAGGTCTTGCGCCGACAGCGCCGCACCACCGATGCAAAGCGGCTGTACGACGTAAAGGGTATGCCGCCGTTTGGTTCGGTCACCGATCTCTCCGAGATCTGTGAGCGCGCCGTCAAGGGGGCTATGCTCAATACGCGCGAGCTGTTGGAGGTGGGGCGCGTGTTGCGCTCCGCACGTATGCTGACCGACTATATCAAAATCAATAAGCCCTTTGATACCGCGCTTGACGCGCTGTTCGGTCGCTTGCTCCCCAACCGCCATTTGGAGGATATGATCGTACGCTCGATCTTGTCCGAGGATATGATCGCGGATGAAGCGAGCCGTGATCTTGCGGAGATCAGACGTAAGATCCGCGAGTCCAACAGCCGTATCAAGGAGACCTTACAGCACTATATCAGCGGCTCGTATGCCAAGGTGTTGCAGGAGAACATCGTTACCATGCGTAACGGCAGATACGTTTTGCCCGTAAAAGCCGAGTGCAAAAACGAGATGAAGGGCTTGATACACGACACCTCCTCCTCGGGTGCTACCATTTTTGTAGAGCCGATGGCGGTGGTGGAGGCAAATAACGAGCTCCGTATGCTGCAATCGCGCGAGGAGCATGAGATCGAACGCATCCTGTTTGCGCTTTCTGCCGAGGTCAGCGCGGCGTCCGAATCCCTGCGTCTCAATTACTATAACATTACCGAGCTGGCGTTTATTTTTGCGTGTGCCGAGCTTTCGGCGCGTATGAAGGCGCACGAGCCCAAAATTTCAGGCAAGCAGATCGTTGATCTGCGCCGTGCACGCCATCCGCTCATTGATCCCAAGCGCGTCGTGCCCACCAACATTCGCATTGGCGGCGATTACGACACGCTCATCATTACCGGCCCCAACACGGGCGGTAAGACCGTTACGCTGAAAACGGTCGGCTTGTTTGCGCTCATGACGCAAGCGGGCTTGCACATTCCTGCCGACGACGATTCCTCGATCTGCGTATTCAGCAAGGTCTTGGTGGATATTGGCGACGAGCAGAGCATCGAGCAATCGCTTTCCACCTTCTCCTCACACATGGTTAACATCGTGCGCATCATGAACGAGGTAGATGCAATGTCGCTGTGTCTGTTTGACGAGCTTGGTGCGGGAACCGACCCCGTAGAGGGTGCGGCTTTGGCGATCGCGATGATCGAATCGGTGCGCAAGGTGGGGGCAACGTGCCTTGCTACTACGCACTATACCGAGCTTAAGACCTTTGCGCTGGATACTGACGGCGTGCAAAACGCCTCCTGCGAGTTTGACGTGGCGACCTTAAAGCCCACCTACCGATTGATGATCGGTACCCCCGGCAAATCCAATGCGTTTGCCATTTCCTCCAAGCTGGGTTTGCCCGACGAGATCATTGCGCTTGCAAAGGAGCACGTCAACAGCGACCACCAACGCTTTGAGGAGGTCATTGAGCAATTGGAGGCAACGCGCCTTGAGGCAGATCGCGCCAAGGACGAGGCAATGCAGCTCAGAGCCGAGTACGAACGCTTGAAAACGCAAGCCGAAAAGGATATAAAGGCGCGCTTTTTTCAAGCGGAGCGCGAAATTGAGCAAAACCGCAAAAAGGCACAGCAAATGCTGGATAGCGCGCGTCTTTCCAGCGAGTTTGTATTCGCACAGCTCGAAAAAGCAAAAAAGGCAGAGGAGGCAGGCAGACTTGCCGCCGAGCTGGACGAGGCACGCCGTGCGGTGCGCCGAACCATTCGCGAGAGCAACGAGGCAATTGACCCCGTAGAGGAGAAAAAGGACGAAAAATACGTGCTGCCGCGTGACCTCAAATGCGGCGATAAGGTGTATATCGTCAACATCGACAAAGAGGGTGTATTGCTGGAAACACCCGATAAAAGCGGCTCGGTGCTGGTGCAGGCGGGCATTCTCAAAACGCGCACCAAGCTCTCGAACCTGCAATTGATCGAGGAAAAGCCGCAGGTTATCAGCGGCAAGCAAAAAAAGCCCGCATCGGAGTTTCACGCAAAGGTCAATCGCGATTTTCGGGATGAGATCGACCTGCGCGGACTTCTTGGCGATGAGGGCTGGCAAGAGGTGGATAAATACCTCGACGAGGCGGTTTTGGCAAACTTTGGTCGCGTGCGTCTGATTCACGGAAAGGGAACGGGGGCATTGAAAAACGCGATATGGCAACGATTAAAGCACGACCGCCGCGTGGCAAGCTTCCGCTTGGGCGCGTACGGCGAGGGCGACGGAGGTGTGACCGTCGTAGAGCTGAAATGATGAATTTTTTTAGATCAAGATAAAAAGATCACGACAAAAGAGAGGAAAAAATTATGAAAAAGATCAACGTAACCATTTGGCATGAGTTCCGCCACGAAAAGCGCAACGAGGCGGTCAGAGCGCTGTATCCCGAGGGCATTCATGCTTATATTAAGAGCTTTTTGGATGCAAACGAGGATATGGACGTGCGCATCGTCGCTTTGGACGATCCCGATCAGGGCCTTCCGGATGAGGTGCTCAACACCACCGACGTATTGATGTGGTGGGGACACATGGCGCACAAGGAAGTGGACGATGCTTTGGTAGAGCGCATTCGTCAGCGCGTTTATACGGGTAAAATGGGCTTTATTCCCATGCACTCTGCGCACAAATCCAAGCCGTTTGGTACGATTATCGGCACAAACGGAAACCTCTCTTGGGGTAGAGACCAAAAGGAGATCATCTGGAACATTTTGCCCGCACACGAGATCGCGGCAGGTATTCCCGACCACTTTTTGCTGGACGAGGAGGAGCTTTACAGCGAGCCCTTTTACATTCCGCAGCCCGATGAGCTGATCTTTTGCGGCTGGTACGAGGATGGACACGTGATGCGCTCCGGTATGACCTTTTACCGTGGTGCCGGCAAGATCTTCTATTTCCAACCCGGTCACGAGTCCTGCAAGGCGTATTACAACCCCTACGTACAACGCATTTTGACCAATGCGATCCGTTGGGCAAAGCCGAACGATTTTGGATTTGAGATCGAAAACCGTTGCCCGCACATCACCACCAAAATCACCGACGAGTTTGATCAGTAAAAAAGAACGTAAACAAGAAGGTGCTGCGCTCAATACGAGCGTAGCACCCTTTCGTTTTGCCTAAAACACCCCCGCCGCAGAGCGGTGGGGGGAGCGGGATTATTTGGTTATACTATTTTGCTTTTTTGCTTTTCTCTTTTTGATGATATGAGCGGTAAGGCATGCAAGAGCAATATCAATCCACAGTGGGCCAAAACCATACATATACACCGCCGGGAAAAGCATCCAAATTTCATTGCTCATCCAATACTCATAGGTTATAATATAACTCAGGAAGAAACCAATGCATTCTATTAAGGCAATCAACAAAAGAAACATTGGAATCAATTGAACCCCGCGTTTTTTGCTACGTAAGCAAAGGAAGAGCTGTACAGCGAAAACGCATGAGTATAGTAGAAATAGAACGATATAATTCAAAGCAAGACTCTCAAATCCGTCATACAGTAACTGTGTCATAAGGTAATACATATCAAAGCCTCCTCTTTATGCCGCTATATCTACAGCCACTTGTGATATATCGGCTGTAATGCCTGTTTCAAAAGTAATTAAATCGATGATTTGATCCAGCACATCAGAATTTGATACCAAACCAACGTGCTCCACCTCATCGAATAGAAACACTGTATCACCGTAATTTGTATCACCATAGGTTGCACTGCCAAGCAAAACCGTATACTTCATGATAATTTCCTTTCTGTGTAGATTTTCAGCATTGTTTTTCGCGATACAAGGCTAAAAAATCCCGCACAGACGGAGACTGCGCGTACCCGTCTATGCGGGTACGAAAGGCCAGACGAGCCTCCGTTTTGTAATGGCAACGTGGATATTCAATTGTCTTGCTTTCATGGCTCGTTCCTCCTGTTTTTGTATGTTGTCAAAGGCTCTCGCCCCCAATCGGGGGCACCTTTGCACTTTTATCATAGCACATTTTGGTTTCTCTGTCAACCCATTTTAAAATACTTTTTCAATTTTGTAGAATTGCACAAAGTCCCCCCCGAATTTTGTACAAGGTGAACAAAAAACGGGCGAGTCAACTGCCAAGGTGCAGGTTGACTTACCCGTTCTTTTTTTTCTGTTTTTTACACAACGTATGTTGATTATTTGTTTTTTGGCTTAAAGTATTGGTACAAATTGCAGGGGATCATGCCGTTGTAAAGCTTGCGGATCTTGTCGGCTTTTGCGCCGTAGTGCTTTTCGAATTGCGGATGCGACGTAATGACGTAGATCTGCCACGGCGAAAGATTTGCAAACGCGCGCCCCATGTCGCGGTAGAGCTGTTCTGCCTCGGCAGGCGTCATCAAGCGCTCGCCGTAAGGGGGATTGCACACCACCGTACCGCGACGGCCATCTATTTTTTGCATCTTTCGCACGTCTGCGCAAAAAATGTTCATGTGCTCCTCTACGCCTGCGCGCAATGCGTTTTCGTACACCGTATCGAGAATATCCTCGTCAATATCCGAGGCATAGACCTCAAACGCGCTGTTGGTACGCACCGCCGCTTCTGCAGCCTGGCGTGCATCCTTCCACGCGCTTGCGGGAATTTGCCCAAACGCCTCTGCCGCAAAGCCTCTGCCAAGACCGGGCGCACGGTTTGCAAGAATGAGCGCCGCCTCAATGGCAATGGTGCCGGAGCCGCACATAGGGTCCCAAAACAACACGTCCTCGCGCGGGCGCGCGGTGAGTGCCAAAGCCGCCGCAAGCGTCTCACGCAAGGGGGCAGGGCCTGCCGCAGGGCGGTAGCCGCGCTTGTGCAACGGGACGCCCGAGGTATCGATCATCAAATGCGCAACGTCCTTAAAAATAAAGAACTCCACCTGATATTTTACACCGCTTTCGGCAAGCCATTTGGTGCCGTAGCAAGCCGAAAGTCGATCGACGATGGCTTTTTTGACAATGCTTTGGCAGTCGGGCACCGAGTACAGCTTGCTTTTAATGGCGTGACCCTTTACGGGAAAGGCATCGAGCTTGCCGATCCAATCCTCCCACGGGAGCTGCTTGGTTCCGTCAAACAGCTCGGTAAAGGTGGTGGCGGAAAAGGACGCCAGCTTGATAAACACGTGCTCGGCACAACGCAACGCGATGTTGGCACGGGGAATATCGCACAGCTCGCCCTCAAAGGTGACGCGGCCGTCTATCGTTTCCAAGCGGCGTAAGCCAAGCGCGTCGATCTCCTCGCCAAGCAGCTTTTCCAAGCCGAACAGGCAGGTTGCTACCAGTTGTAATTTGCTCATATCGTTTCTCCAAGGTTTGTTTTTATCTATTATACCATAAACTTTTTATTTTTTCAATCAATTTTTCTATATTTATGAAAGGTAAAATTGCAAATAGAGTATTGCATTTTGAAGGCAAATCGTGTATAATATTATGGTATAGTTTTTTGCGGCGGTTGCCGTAGTAACAGAAAGGATCTTTGATCATGAGTAAAATGAAGGTTGGCGTTATTGGCGCCACGGGTATGGTAGGTCAGCGCTTTTTAACGCTTCTTGCCGACCATCCCTATTTTGAGGTATCGGTATTAGCTGCATCGGCTCGGTCTGCGGGCAAGAGCTACGAGGAGGCTGTTGGCGAGCGTTGGAAGATGAGCGTTCCCATGCCCGAGCAATTTAAGAGCATGGTTGTGGTTGATGCCGCAAACATTGCAGAGGTTGGGGCACAGTGCTCCTTTGTATTCTGCGCGGTGGATATGAAAAAGGACGAGATCCGCGCCCTTGAGGAGGCTTATGCCAAGGCAGAGATCCCCGTTGTTTCCAACAACTCCGCACACCGTTGGACGCCTGACGTTCCCATGGTCATTCCGGAGATCAACGATGCGCACCTGGAGGTCATTGCCGCACAGCGCAAGAGACTTGGTACCAAGCGCGGCTTTATTGCGGTAAAGCCCAACTGCTCCATTCAGTCCTACGTGCCTGCACTCACGCCCTTGCGTAAGTACGGCATCAAGGAGGTTGTTGGAACCACGTATCAGGCAATTTCCGGCGCGGGCAAAACCTTCCGCGAGTGGCCTGAAATGATCGATAACGTCATTCCTTACATTGGCGGCGAGGAAGAAAAGAGTGAGCAAGAGCCCTTGCGCGTATGGGGTAAGGTCGAAAACGGCGAGATCGTTAAGGCAGAAGCTCCCATTATCACCACGCAGTGCATTCG
Source organism: Eubacteriales bacterium (assembly GCA_045633385.1). GTDB lineage: Bacteria > Bacillota > Clostridia > Oscillospirales > CAG-272 > UMGS1865. The sequence goes on from JAZQYE010000111.1 coordinate 8,223, forward strand.
CGTACCCGTAACCGACGGTCACACCGCGGCGGTATTCGTACGCTTTGAGAATAAGCCCACCAAGGAGGAGATTCTGGAGGCTTGGAAGAGTTTTTCCGGCAAGCCGCAGGAGCTGAAGCTTCCGCACGCGCCCGAGCAGTTTATCACCTACTTTGAGGAAGATAACCGCCCGCAGGCAAAGCTCGACCGCGATATTTACGGCGGTATGGGCGTAACGGTTGGCCGTTTGCGCGAGGATAGCTTGTACGATTACAAGTTTGTGGGACTTTCGCACAACACGCTGCGCGGCGCGGCAGGTGGCGCGGTTCTGATTGCGGAGCTGCTCTATCGCGAGGGATATTTTAACTGATAGAAAACAAGCCGAAAAGGGCAGGGAATGAAACGCGTTCTCCGCCCTTTTTTGTTGCTTTTAAAAAGGGCACGTTTTTTGGTCAAAGTGCACAAAAAAGAGGAGCGAAATTTGGCAACATGACCAATTGACAAAAATGGCAAAAAGTGATAAAATATAAGTATCCATAATTAGATGGAAAAAAGGAAAATAAATGTGTTAGGGGTACCCCTAAAATGTTTTTCGCACGCGACTGCGTGCGAAAAGAAATGCTTTCTGATGGCAAGCCCTGTGCGGCGATAAAGGTCGTGCGGCGAGCGGCGGTCACGGAGGCGGGGGAGGCCTTGAGCCGTTGTTTTCCACAAAAAAGGGCAGAGCGAAATGCCCATATAATAAAAAGGAGAAAAAAGGCTATGAAAATCAGAAATTCAAGCAGAGTCACAGCGCTCGTTCTCGCGCTTGTGATGATCCTTCCGGTCATCAGCATTCCTGCGTTTGCAGAAGAAGCTGACCCCAATCTTCTTTGGAGCGAAGATTACGAGGGCAGGCCTGTAGGCGACTACACGGCAAAGGCAGATGCAAACTCTTCTGCTAAGATCCAACAGGCAAATGGCAACAAGTATTGGGAAATCCCCTTCTTTGGCTACAAAAATGGCGTAGTTGCAGCTTTTGAATGCGAGTGCGGCTATTGGGATGGAAAATCCGCAGCTGAAGGTAGTCAGTACGATGATAACGTTTCTAAGTGCAAATGCAAGAACGTAGATAAGAACTTTATTGTTGATACCGATCGTGCTTATTCCGCAGTTAATTATGACGTTGTTGTCTTTTCTGCAGATTATTTTATTCCCGCAGATGCACACGGTCATATTACGTCTCAATTCCGCACAGTTGACGGTACCCTTACTGAAGGCGGTGTAGATTACCCCGTTAGTGGTGTTTCGTACTTCGATTTGTACAGTATCGACTATACAGCAGACAGAACCAACAAGGCTACTTCGTATGCATATTTTTCTTCCAACGCTAACGCTGTGTACTATTACAGAGACGTACCCGTTGGTCAGTGGGTTACGATCAGCGTAGCAATCGATCTCGATGCTTGCTCTTTCGAAATCTATATTGATGACGTTTTGGCGGCTACGGTTCCTTCCGTCAGCAAGACGGTTAGTATTGGTGGCGTAAACAGAACGGGTACCCTTTCCAATATTACGATTCCCGAAGATAAGTGGACTGTTTACAAGACCACCGATAGTAGAAGAGCGGATAAGAACAAGGATACCGGCGCTACCTATATCGATAATCTTAAGATTTGCAGCGGTACCGCATCTCTTGCTCAATCCTATTTGTACAAGGAGACCTTTGAAAAGCTCCCCACCGGTGTTGATTTGAACGAGACTTATAATACGACCTTTGGAAACCGCCAATCGATGGATGGCTTAGGTTCTAACACCGGATATCTTCCTAAGCTGCTGAAGGCAGTAAGCATTGATGGCAACAAGGCATTGTCCATGCAAATCGAGCCCACCACCAGTGCTACCAAGTACGTTGCATGTAGTAATAGCAAGGGTGGTACGGCCTACATTGTTGGTGAGGTTACCAAAACCACGCAGGAGGGTGTTGCGGGTGTGCTGTATAACAGTACGTTCTATGCAACCACTGCTGCAAACGGACAGCAATATGAATCTACCTTTAAGGTTGGCGACACCACGTACTATGTCTATACCGAAAAGGCTTGCGAAATTGACGGTGGTGGTATCACCATTGACATGCCTATTTCTGCTACAAACGGTAAAATTTCCTACAAGAAATACGATTCTATCGTATTTGAGGCAAGATATTTCATCCCCGCTAACTTCAATGCTCGCATTGAAACGCAGTTGAGAGGATATGCTACCGGCGAATCTGATGCCTATGCTCAATGGTTGAGCTTGGTTTATATTTACGGCGATGGCACAAAGGCATACCTGCAGTACAGCAACTCTGTCAAGGATACTGCTACTTTGTTGAACCTTGATGCATGGAATACGGTAAGTTTGGTTTACAACCTTGATACCGGTGCTTATACAGCATACGTAAACGGACTGAAAACAACCGTTACCGGAACCAACAAGGCACAATTGACTGTTTTGTCAAATTCTTGGCTCTATGCAAAGGTATTTAAGGATTACCAAGACATGAGCGGTGACAATATTTTGATCGATGACGTCGCTATTTATGAGGCTACTGCTCCTCGTGCTGTATCTACCGATATTTACTACAACGGCTTTGAGCAATACGAAGCAGGTTCCACTGTTGTTGCAAATCCTTATATCTATTACGCATATCAGGATAGTGCTGCCAACGAAAAGGCTGCTACCATTGATGCGACTAAAGGCAGCAATGCTTTGAAGCTCTTCTACCAAAGTGCTAAGGATGCCAATGGAACGAATCGTACGTTCTACAACGTGGACAAGAACTTTAAGCTTGCTAATCCCAAGCTTTCTTACACCGATATGGATAGCGTTGTATTCGATTTCAACGTATTCATTCCCGCAACCTCCTCCGGTGCTATTCACGTTCGTTACGGTAATGCAAACGCATCCGGCGATTATTACTACAAGCAGGGTGCAGAGAACGTTATCATTAAGGACGGCGAGGGCAACGCTAAGGCTGTAAACAACGAGCAACAGGCTTGGACGCCCGATCTCTTCCGCTTGGAGTACTACACTGCAGGTCAGGATGCTATCTTTAGCGCTGTGCACAATGATTTGATCGAGACCGCATCCGTTAAGGTAAATGAGTGGGCAACCTTGAGTGTTGTAGTTAATTTGAAGGATGCTACCGTTACCGGCTACGCAAACGGCGTGCTTGTTTACACCGGTGCTATCAAGTTCCAAAAGAGCATGCAGGATCGTACCGTTGACGGCAACCTTGGTTATAAGTTTAAAGTGGGCGGAAACGACGTTGTTGCATACGCATACACCGAGGATGAAACCACCATTTACAAGAAGGCAGACGGTACCGTTGTTACCCCCGATGCAGAAACTACTCCCGCAGTTTATAACGTTTGGTACTGGCTCAAGAATCCCTCCAACGTAACCTTGAATGCAAGCCAGCTTTTAATTACCGGTTTTGCTAACATGAAGAACAAGAATGGCGTTGGCGGTGATCTCTTGGTTGATGATATCGCAATTTATGAAGGCAACACTCCCAAGAATGCAGTTTTTGTTGCTGACGACTTTGCAGGTATCGTTGAGACCGAGGAAAAGACCCAAGTTCGTCTTTCTACCAAGTCCGGTCTCCGTTTCGCAACCGAGATCGACACCGATATGCTCGCTGACCTCCAAGCTCTCGAGGGTATTCAGAACGTTAAGATCGGTACGCTGATCGCTCCCGAAAGATACCTCACCGCTGGCACCGAGCTGACTGTTGACAGTTTGACTCGTGCAGGCAAGGCTATGCTGAAGGTAGAAGCTACCATTGATAACTACTACACCGGCAACATTGACGAGGATCCCAACACCACGCACTTTGTTGGCTCTATCGTTGATATTCTTCCCACCAACATCGCCCAGAACTTCTGCGCAAGAGGTTACGTTGAAATTACAATGGATTCCGGCTTGGTTGTTTACATCTACTCCGAAACCATTGCAACCCAAAACGTACAGGATGCTGCTGATGCAGTTGTAGATTTGATTGGTGAAGAGAATTTGGTTGAGACTTACGGCGAGACCTACGCTCAGATCCTGCTTAACTATCAGGCAGGTCTGCCCGCAGACGCTCAATAATAGGAAAGGAGATTGAACATTATGAAAAAGTATATTGCTCCTATCGTAGATCTTCTGACCGTTGAGGCTGAAGACATTCTGACCACTTCTCCCTTTGATGCAGACATCTTTGATGATCTGGAGCCCCAAGAGTAATCAGAATTGATCAGGTTATCCCCACAAAGAGAGCCGGTTTGCTTGATTTCCGGGTGTGTGAACTCTTTGCTGGTTGATAATAAATAAAAAAATAACTTTTTTCCCGCCCTGACGCACAGGGCGGTTTTTTTTGCCAAAATGCTGTCAGAATGAACAAGAAAAGAAATTGAAACAATACAAGTATTGTAGCATTGTGCCCTTGACTTTTTCGCCAAAAACGGATATAATATATAATGAAGGTAAATTGCTTTTTTTGCAATAACGTGAAGAGTAAAAATATCGGCGTTGGATATATCCGCAGTGCCTGCCAAACGGGGAGTTGTTGGTGGGACGAAAAAAGCCTGGCTTTTGCGGTCGGTATTTTGCATCCCGCTTCATAGGGCCGACGGGGAGATAGTTGATCACTCCTTTCTGCCTATGGGTGGAACAGGAGGTGTTTTTATGAAGGATCGTACTATCTATCACCGCCACAGCGCGCGGCACAACGTAAGGCTACTTGCGGTTGCCGCTTTTTTGGCGGCATTGAGCATTGTTTGCGGCAAGTATTTGGCGCTCTCATTGGGTGAGGTGTTGCGCTTCAGCTTTGAAAATATGCCAATTTTGCTGGCAGGCATGATGTTTGGCCCCGTGGTTGGCGCACTGGTCGGTACGGTTGCCGACGTGCTTGGTTGCGTGATAGTCGGATACGTCATCAACCCCATGGTCACCGTTGGAGCGGCTTGTATAGGCCTTGTGGGCGGTCTTTTGTTCCGTCTCTTTGCAAAGCTCCCCCTTGTGTGGCAATGCGGCTTGAGCGTGGTTGTCGCGCATCTGATCGCCTCTGTGCTGGTCAAGACGGTCGGTCTTGCCGCCTATTTTCCCGAAATGCCTTTTTACGTTCTTCTGCTTTGGCGCTTGCTCAATTACTGCGTGGTCGCCGCGGCAGAATGGTTGCTCCTGTACACAATTCTAAAAAATCAGGCGGTGCGCCGGAGGCTCGAGGCGCTTCGCTGAATATCAGGTAGGTTGATAACATGAATTACGAAGAAGCACTCCAATATATCCACTCCGTCAATTGGACGTTTTGCAAGCCCGGTCTTGAACGTATTGCAAAGCTGTGCGAGGCTCTTGGCAATCCGCAAGAGCATTTGCGCTTTATCCACGTAGCGGGTACCAATGGCAAGGGCTCGACCTGTGCCATGCTGGAAAATATCCTGCGCCAAGCAGGCTACCGCACGGGACTTTATACCTCGCCCTATATCGTCTCTTTTAACGAGCGTATGCGCGTCAACGGCGAAAATATCAGCAACGAGATGCTGGCAGAGCTGACCGAGCGGATCAAGCCCATTGCCGACGCCATGGAAGACAAGCCCACCGAGTTTGAGCTGATCACCGCTTTGGCGTTTGAGTATTTTTACCGCAGTGCGTGTGACGTGGTCGTTTTGGAGGTTGGCCTTGGAGGCAGATTGGATTCGACCAATATCATCAAGACGCCGTTGCTCTCCATTATTACGGGTATCGATTTTGACCACACGGGTCTTTTGGGCAACACCATCCAGGAGATCGCCGCCGAAAAGGCAGGCATCATCAAGGAGGGCTGTCCCGTGGTGTACGGCGGTCTTGAAAACGCCGCGTGCCGCACAATTCGTGCCATTGCGGAGCGCCGCCGTGCATCCTTCCATACGGTCGATCGCTCCACGTACGTGAAAAAGTCCGCTACGCTGGATGGAACCGTGTTTGATTATTTGCAATATCAGGACCTGCAACTCTCCCTTTTGGGCGAGTATCAGCCCTATAACGCAACCGTTGTTCTGACGGCTTTGCAGATCCTTGCCGAAAAGCGCGGCATGGCAGTCAGCGAGGAGGCTGTACGCCAAGGTCTGCGACAGGTTCGTTGGCAAGCGCGTTTTGAAATGCTCTCGCGCGAGCCGCTGGTGCTTTACGACGGCGGACACAACCCCGATGGCGTAAATGCGGCGGTTAAGAGTATTCGCGAGTATTTCCCCGAGCAAAAGATCTTTGTTTTGAGCGGTGTTATGGAGGATAAGGATTTTGACGCGATGATCGAGGCTCTCAAGCCCGTTACCGCCAAGGCGTTTACCGTTACCCCCGATAATCCCCGTGCGCTCAAGGCAGTGGAGTATGCCGCTCATTTTTGCGGTCACAAGGTTCCTGCCACCGCTTACAACAGCTTGGAGGAGGGCGTTTGTGCCGCAGTTGAGGCAAGCCGTACCGAAAACGTGCCGCTGATCTGCCTTGGCTCCCTTTATATGTATCATGAGGTCGCGGAGGCTGTTCGGCGCGCCCTGAATTGATATTGATACCGTGAGTTCGTAACCATCCTCACGAAAAACAAAACTAAGGAGAATTAAAAAATGAAAAAAATGCAAAGTCGGCAAAGCTTGATCTATATTTGTCAAGCAGGAATTATTGCGGCACTTTATACCGCAATCACGATCATCATCGGGCCGTTGGGCAGTTCCGCAATACAGTGCCGCATTTCGGAAGCACTGTGTGTGCTTCCGTTTTTTACACCTGCGGCAATCCCCGGTGTGGCGATTGGTTGTTTGATCTCAAACGTTGCAACGGGCTGTGTTTGGGAGGACGTATTGTTCGGAACGCTTGCAACGCTGATCGGTGCGATCGGTGCGCGCCTCTTGCGCCGCATCTGGTGGCTGATGCCCCTGCCTACGGTCGTTGCCAACACGTTGATCGTGCCGTTTGTATTGTCGTATGCATATCATGCACCGGAGGGCATTCCGTTTTTGATGCTGACCGTTGGCATTGGCGAGGTGATCTCGGCTTACGTGTTGGGAATGATGCTGTTTTTGGCGTTGCGTCCACACGCAAATCGAATCTTTCCGCAGGCTTAAATAAGATTTAAGATACATCACGAAAGGAGGTCGCGAATGAAACGCGAGGATATGAATTTACCCGCACCCGTTGTGCGCGCGCTGGATATTTTGGCGCATTGCGGTTTTGAGGGTTATATCGTTGGCGGTTGCGTGCGCGACAGCCTTTTGAAAAAAGAACCGAACGATTGGGATATTACGACAAACGCTACCCCCGAACAGACCTGCGCTTGCTTTGCCGATTTTCGTGTGATCAAAACGGGCATTCAGCATGGAACGGTAGCTGTGATCGTGGACGAAATGCAATTGGAGATCACGACCTATCGCAACGATGGGGAGTATCTTGACAACCGCCATCCCGTTTTGGTGTCCTTTTCGGCACACGTGGAGGACGACCTTTCGCGCCGTGATTTTACGGTGAACGCTATGGCGTATCATCCCGACAGAGGCTTTGTAGATCTGTTTGACGGTGTCAAAGATCTGCAAGCGGGTATCATTCGCTGTGTGGGAGATGCCAAAACGCGTTTTTGCGAGGACGGCTTGCGCATTTTGCGTGCCATTCGTTTTGCATCGGTATTGGATTTTGAAATCGAGGAGCAGACCGCACGTGCCGTTCACGCGTGTCGCGATCTGCTTTGCAACATTGCCGCCGAGCGCATTCGCGAGGAGTTTGGCAAGCTGATCTGCGGCAAGGGTGCTGTGCGCATCCTGCGCGAATATATCGACGTTGTGGGCGTGTTCTTGCCCGAGCTTGCAAGGTGCGTTGGTTTTGATCAAAACACCAAATATCATTGCTTTGACGTTTACGAGCACACGTTGCAGGCGTTGGAGCTTTGCAGTGAGGATCTTGTGACCCGCTTGGCTGTTTTGTTCCACGACGTTGGAAAGCCGCTGTGCTACACCGAGGACGATAACGGCGGTCATTTTAAGGGGCACGCTCCCATTGGCGTGGAGCTTGCCGATGCCTTTTTGCATCGCTTACGCTTTGACAATGCCACGATTGCGCGGTTGAAGCTGATGATAGAACTGCACGACCTGCCCATTGCGGCAGAGAAAAAAGCCGTTAAACGCTTACTGCAACGCATGACGGATGCAGATCTTTTGCGCTTGCTGGAGATCAAAAAATGCGACCGCCTGGCACACGCCGCCTTCTTCCGTATGCTCCCGCCCGAATTGGAGCAGATCCCGTGCTTGATGCAACAGATCCGCGAGGAGGACGCTTGCCTCTCGCTCAAAACGCTTTGCATCAACGGTGACGATCTGATGCGCTTGGGCGTTCGACCGGGCAAGCAGATCGGCGTTTTGCTCAACGCATTGCTGGAGGATGTAATAGAGGAGCGTCTGCCAAACGAAAAGGGCGCACTCCTGCAAGCGGCAGAGCAACGAATCTTTTTGCTCTCTTGATGTAAAGACCTGCACAAACCAATTTCATACGACGAAAAAGATCCCCAAACGGCGCACCTGCGATCAAGCAGAGACGCTCGTTTGAGGATCTTATCTGTTTATAAAGGAATATTACTTTTCACCAAAGAACAATAGCAGCATTTCTATCATGCGTGCCGAGCCGCTGCCGTTGGGTTGCCACGGCGAATACCACGGGTTGATGGAGCAGTAACGCTCGGCTACCACAAACTCGGTGGTCATGCCAAAGTAGAGCATGGCATCAAGTGTTTCGCGTGCTTTTTCGATCTCGCCCGTTTGCATCCATGCGCGTACCCAATAGGTCTCGCTTTGCATGGTGTACCAAACGTCGCCGTAGCCGCCGAAATAAGCCTCGTCCCACATACTGCTACAGCTTGTCATCAAGCCCGTCAGTCCTTTTTCAAACTGTCCGCGGCGGCGGAAGAATTCCTCCATTTGGCGGTGCAAAATACTGCCCGGCTCGATCAGATCGGTATAAAGGAGGTAAGGGGCGCCGTCGGTGTAGTAGCTGTAGTTTTCGCTGTCCTCAAAGGCAATGCCAAGCTCGTGGGGTAAAATATACGCCTCATCCTGCTCATGCCCACGGTGCAGGTCATCGCGGATCTGCAACAGCGTGTTACGGTAGTCCTCGTACAGCGCCTTGGTCGGCGCTGCCTCTGCGTGACCGTATTGCTCCAGCATCTCGTAAAGGGAACGATACGCGCGTACGTTGTGGCTGTCGGTAAAGGTCCAAAACTGTGCTTGCTCGCTCCAATCGCTTCCTTTTCCAACGGGGAAGATGTTACGGTAGCCGACTGTTCGCTCGCTGTGTCGAACGCGTTCGATCCATTCGCGCATCAGGAGCAAATGCGGCAAAAAGTAGTCGAATTCCGCTTGGCTGTTTGTGTGCTTCAGATGCTCGGAAATGCCCCAGATAACGGAACCGTTAAAATTGTTCCAGCCTGCGTTAGAGCGGATCATACCTGCGTTCTCACCCTCTTTTTCGAGCCAACGCTCGCAGTAATAGCGATAAGCCTCAAAGGTGTGATTGGACAGACCGATGCGGTCCAGCATCATCAAAATTTGCGCGCCCTCGTACGGCCAAACAAAGCGACCGACGTCACCTTGACGAGTGGCGATCAGCTCGCTACCCTCATAACGCGCCAGCATTTGCATGCATTGCGCGGCAAGGTGGCGATAGACGGAGAGCAGGTGTTCGTCGTTGGTGTTGGGAAAGTGCTTGATACGCGCGCAAAGATCCTTCCAAAAGGCGACGGCTTTTTCTTTTTCGCTGTTGTAATCAAAGGGCTCGATCGGTTCTTTTGCACGCAGAGCACCGCAAAAGGAGAAGGTCTCACCCACGCCAAGGGTGTAATCAAAGCGGAAGAAGTCGGCAGGGGCAAAGCTGTGTCCGCTTGTGGAGTCGGTCTGCCAAGTGGGGGAGATGCCGTTGCAGACAAGCGACAAATATCCCATGTCGCTCTCGGCGTGCAGAGGGGTGGGGCTTTGCCACGTGCGCTTGAGCATATACCAATTTTTGTGATTGGGAACGTAAGGGGAATAGCCCTCCTGATGCTGGTTGATCATGTAGCTATCGCAACCCGAACGCGGCATAACAACGAGGGTATCCGTCACCTCTTGCGCACTTTCGTTGGTCACGGTCACCGAAAAATAGACGGTTGGGTTGCGCTCCTCGCCGCCAAACGCTTCAAACGCCACGTCGCAGGCGGCGGTACGGTTGTGCATTCGATAAACGGGAATGCCGCCCTGGACCGCTTCAAATTCCGTTTGGTTATAATCAAAGGGATCGCCGTCCTCACCGTGTAACAGGATCACACCAAGCCCTGCTTGCTTGGTATGCGTGCCGTTATCCAACAGCGAGAGATCCAACAGCTTAAAATCGGGAAACAGAAGAGCCAATCGCTCGGAGAGCGGGCGCTGTAAATAGACCTTTGTGGTTTTGGCGCGTTGCCATGTTTTGGATGCAGACATTGTATAACCTCCATGTAAGAAAGGGAGTCGCACGGTAAACGGTGGACTCCCTCTTGTTTGTTTGAATCAGTTGCTTGCGCTATCGACGATAAAGAATGCAAAGCTGAGATTGCCCGTATAGGTGTCCTCGCGCGTAATATCCTTTTGGTCGATTTGAATGTAGCCGTTTTGCGTTGACGGCTCGGTAAAGCTTGCAAAAACATCGCCGCTGTTCAGCGCGTTTTCGGTATCGGCGGTGGAATACACCTCGTATGCGAGCTTATCGGAGCGGTCGGCGTTGTAGAGCGCAAACTCGCCGTCATCGCCGTAAACGCGTACGCAGATCTCTTTGCCGTTCAAAAAGTCGATTTCGGATACCGAGATCGAAAACTCTTTTTGATAATAGGAAGTGCCTGCCGTGCGGTGCAGATCATTTGCCTCCACAATGTTGGGAATAGTGATCTGATACGTGGGCTCGTTGGTTGCAATAACGGTTGCCGTAACGGTGGATTCTTGCGCATGAAGTGTCAGCGGCATTGCAACAAACATCAACAGCGCCAACAAAAGCGTGCAAAGCTGTTTTGTCATTTTCATGCGGCACCTCCCGTTGCAATGGGTTTAGCGGAGTAATCGAATACCAACGTACCGCTGTAAAGTCCGGATTTGAGAATTTGGCTTTGGTCAATTCGGATCCACGCACTCACACTGCCGTCCTCGGTAAATTCTGCTAAGGTATCACCGTTGGCAAGCGCCTCGACGGCGTCCTTGGACAAATGAAGCGAATAGGGGAGCGTTGTGCCCGAGGGATCGGAAAGATAAAATCCGCTGTCGCCCGTAGCGTGGGAAACCGTCAATACGATCTTTTGCTCACCAAACAGATTTTGAACGTTAGAGACTGCAACGGTAAATTGCGTATTGCTGTAGCGCTCGGGGTCTTGCGTGGTGGTTTGGCGCAATTCTCCTACGTCGATGGTAGAGGGAATGGTTACCGCATAATCGGGTGAGGGAATGCTGGTGGAGAACATCAACTGCATTTGCTGTACGTGAGGTGCTCCGCCAAGGGTGAATTCGGCGTTTTCGGCGCCGCAAACGCGAACGGGCGTGGGAGAGGCGGTCTGTGTGCCGTTTCCAAGCTGTCCGAATGCGTTGTCGCCCCACATCCAAACCGAGCCGTCCTGCGCGATAAAGGCACCGTTATTGTAACCTGCGTCAATTGCGCTTGCCTGCGGTGCGCTGTCCTGCCCGTCAAAGAAGGCGGTAAAGGTCAGGTTCTTCTCGTTGGAGTCGTCACTGCCGATCACTGTGCCTGCAGTATAGACCTTGCCTGTCGTGCCCAAGAGCACGGTCTGGCAGTTTGCAGACGCCAAGGCAATGACGTTGAGCGCGGCGGTGTCGGTTACCTTAAATCTCATAGAAGCACTACTACTGGTCTCGCCGGTTCCGTACTGTCCGTATTGGTTCTTGCCCATCAGTCCGATCGTGCCGTCTGCCAACAGATAAGCGGATGAAAGCTCACCGATCGCCGCTTGCAGGATCTGTTGCGTGGTTTTGGAGTCGGGGAGACGGGTGGGGAGGAGCTTATTGCCATCAAGACCGAGCAAATAGTTCTCTGCCTTGCCCCATACGTAGGCGTGTCCGTCGGCATCAATGGCAACTGCGGAAGATTCGCCTGCTTCGATTTTGGTAATAAAGGCATCGGAAAGTGCCGCGATCGCGGCGGGAACGGGATTTTCGGAGTTTTCGTCTGTGCCCAATTGATATTTATCGTTTAAGCCAAACGCAAAAACTCTGCCGTCCTCGGTCAGGGCAAGAGAGTAACGCTTGCCTGCACTGATCGAGACGATGCGCTCGCTTTGCAAAGCGGAAACGAGCGTTGGTTCTGTATGAACGGTATAATTGTCATTGCCGAGCTGACCGTTTTCGTTGTTGCCCCATGCATACACCTTGCCGTCGGCGGAGAGTGCAAGCGCATGATCGAAGCCTGCACTCACAGCCTGAAAGGTAACACCCGAAACCGAAATTTGAACGGGCGTTGCGGAATAAGCACCCAGACAGCCTTCTCCAAGCTGACCTAGGGTATTATCGCCCCATGCAAATATGGTTCCTTGCGCGTTTAAAGCAACCGTAAAGGCGTTGCCCACGCTGACGGCGGGGGTCACGCTGTTGCTTGATAAGGCAGATACTGGGAAGAAGATTGTTAACGTAAACAACAATGAAGCACAAATCAGCAAACTCAGCAAACGCTTGATGAAATGTTTCATAATGACCTTTCTGGTATTTAGCCGTTTTGAATGATTGAATTATTTGAGCATACCTGCAAGGGTATCCTTGGCTGCGGCGAGTGCATCGGCGATCTTTGCCGTGTCACGTCCGCCTGCCATTGCATTGTCGGGACGTCCGCCGCCCTTACCGCCGGTAACCGATGCAACGGCACCTACCAGCTTGCCTGCATGTGCGCCTGCGGCAACTGCATCCTTACCTGCTACGGAGAGGAAGTTGAGTTTGCCGTCGGAGCAGATCGCAAGAACTGCTACCACATCGGCATAGCGCGCCTTGATCTCGTCTGCCAAAGAACGAGCCGCATCTGCCTGCATATTGCCAAGGTCTGCGGCAACCAAACGAACGGCACCTACGCTGACGGCGTCAGCCATGATGGAATCGAGCTTGGATGCGGCGATCTTGCTGTTCAGCGATTCGATCTCTTTCTTCATAGCGGCGATCTCGCCCTGCATTTGTGCGGCGCGCTTTGCAAGGTCGGAGGGCTTTTGAACCTTCATTTCCTTTGCGGTCTCTGCGATCAATGCGTTCTTTTCTGCCAAGAGACGGAGAACGCCCTCGCCCGTGGTGGCCTCGATACGGCGTACACCTGCGGCAACGGAGGACTCGGAAAGGATCTTAAACAGACCGATCTTTGCGGTGTTATCTACGTGCGTACCGCCGCAGAATTCCACGGAGTTATCGCCCATGCGAACGACGCGAACGATCTTGCCGTACTTTTCACCAAACAGCGCCATAGCGCCAAGCTTCTTTGCCTCGTCAATGGGCATTTCGGTCATAGAACCGAGCTGACCCGCAAGGATCTCGTAGTTGACGATGTTTTCAACAGCGGCGATCTCCTCGGCGGTCATTGCGGAGAAGTGGGTAAAGTCAAAGCGGCAAACGGTATCGGAAACGTAAGAGCCGGATTGCTCAACGTGGTTGCCGAGCACGCGACGGAGCGCGGACTGCAGCAGGTGGCACGCCGAGTGGTTTCTCATAATGGACTCACGGCGATGCTCGTCCACCTGCGCCTGTACGGAGTCGCCTACCTTCAAGCTTCCGTTGGCAACGGTGCAGAGGTGGATATAAATGCCGTCGGTCTTTTTGGTATCGGTAACCGTCAGCACGGTCTCGTCGTTGCCGATGATCAGGCTACCGGTGTCACCGATCTGACCGCCGCCCTCACCGTAAAAGGTGGTAGCATCCAGAATAACGGTGCAGTCGCCCTCGGAGACCTCGTTGACAGACATATCGTCAACGAGAATGGCAAGAACCTTTGCTTGGCAGGTCAGGGCGTCGTAGCCCTTGAAGTTGGTAACGGGGAGGTCAGCCAACAAATTCTTGGAGGCGTTGGACCAACCGCTGATATTTGCGCGTGCCTCGCGTGCACGTACCTTTTGCTCTTGCATGAGTGCGGCAAAGCGGTCCTCGTCGATGGCAAGACCTGCTTCCTCTGCGATCTCGCGGGTCAGGTCGATGGGGAACCCGAAGGTATCGTAAAGCTTGAACACGTCCTCGCCGCAGAGGCTGGCGGAGCCTGCCGTCTTTGCATCCTCTACAAGTCCGCTCAAAATGGAGAGACCTGCATCAATGGTCGCGTCAAAGCGCTCCTCCTCCATGGCAATGACCTTGAGAATGTATTCCTTCTTTTCAGCCAATTCGGGGTATGCGCCCTCCGACTCGCCAATGGCGATAACGCCCAACTCGGGCAGGAAGGAGCGATTGATGCCAAGGAGCTTTCCGTGGCGGCAAGCGCGGCGCAAAATGCGGCGCAAAACGTAGCCGCGTCCCTCGTTGGAGGGGATAACACCGTCGGAGATCATAAAGGTTGCGGAACGAATATGGTCGGTGACCACGCGAATGGAAATATCGGTGTTCTTGTCCTTTTCATATTCTTTGCCTGCAATGGCGCATACGTTATCGAGTACCTTGCGAATGGTATCGACCTCAAACATATTGTTGACACCCTGCATGACGCAAGCAAGACGCTCCAAGCCCATACCGGTATCAATGTTCTTTTGCGCGAGCTCGGTATAGGTTCCGTCGCCCATGTTATTGAATTGGGAGAATACGTTGTTCCAGATCTCCATAACCCGGTCGCAATCACAGCCGGGCTTGCAATCGGGGGAGCCGCAGCCGTACTTGATGCCGCGGTCAAAATAGATCTCGGAGCAAGGTCCGCAGGGGCCTGTGCCGTGCTCCCAGAAGTTATCTGCCTTACCAAGGCGTACGACGTGTGTGGGATCTACACCGATCTTGTTGACCCAAATTCCGTAAGCCTCCTCGTCCTCCTCGTAAATAGAGGGCCAGAGCAGCTCCTTCGGGATCTCAAGGGTCTCGGTCAAAAATTCCCAAGCCCACGGAATTGCTTCGTCCTTAAAGTAATCGCCAAAGGAGAAGTTTCCAAGCATTTCAAAAAACGTGCCGTGACGTGCGGTGTGTCCCACGCGCTCCAGGTCAGGGGTACGAATGCACTTTTGGCAGGTGGTCACGCGGTTGCGCGGAGGCTCTTCCTCACCCGTGAAGAACTTT
>JAZQYE010000112.1:0-13649 GCA_045633385.1 Eubacteriales bacterium
AATGGAGTTGACGTTGTAAAGCGTTGCTCCGCTTGCAACGTTGATAAAATCAGCGTTGAAGCTGTCGCCAAAGGTGAGGACTGCCTTGCTCGAAGCACCCTCGCTGGTTACGATCACGGTCGTACCGTTGACTGCAACACTCAAAATTTCAGCCACGTCGTCGTACTCCTCATCCATGTAAAGGGAGAGAGCCTGTGCCGCACCGATATCGTTAAAGCCGTTGTAGCTCTTGTCGTTTGCTTGCAATCTCCAGCCGTTTGCACCGTCGTAGGTCAGGCGGCAGTAGATATCTGCATTACTATCATTGGTCAAAGTGAAGAAGAGCTGAGTGTTTTTGTAGTATGCGTTGGTTACTGCACTGCCTGCCTCAATCGCAATGCTGTGATTGGGGGTCAGATCCTGCAACAGGGTCTTATACGCCGCATAACGATCATCATTCAGCAAGGGGGTAACAACGTCCGAAACGTTATGCGCATACTCTGCCTTCAATGCAGTCGCGTTGGCTTCGTCGTACTCCCAACCGTAAACGTACTTGACGGAGCCGTCAAGCAGGGTCAGCTTAACGTAACCGACAGCCGCAAAATTACGGTCAAGGTTTTCTTCTCTGATGCTGACGATAGAGCCAACGAATGCGGCAATGCCGTTTGCATCTGCATCTTTGTAATACTCGCCAACGGTAGCCTTAACGTCGAGGTAGTTTGCCGAGTAGTTGAGTGCGCTCAACGCATCTACCGTAAATGCACCTGCTTCGGTGACACGGCTCCAGGGGGTGATCAGCGTACCGATGCTGACGTCTTTGATCTTGCCGGCTTCCTTCAAAGCAAGCAGGTCAGCCAGCTTGTTGGTATCGAGCTCGGTCTTAAAGCGCAAGCCGCTGGGGTTGGTCAAACGAAGAGACATATACGCGTCGGGCGTGGTGACCAGATCGGTAAGTGTATCTTCATCAAAATACTCTGCCTCTGCCTTGACTGCGCTAAACTTGCTGTCGCTTGCCTTGGGGGTCATCAAAATAACGTCGCTGGGAGAAGCCAAAGCCGTATTTCCGGTAGCACCCGTTACGTTAGCCGCATACAGATACTCTGTATCGAACAGCTCGGAAGGCGTGACAGTATTGGTGTTGGTGTGGATTCTGGGGTTGTCTACACAGAAGTAGCCCTTGTAATAGTCGGGAGCGCCAACCGTCTTCCCGTCAATCGTAGTACGAGCCTTTTGAATTTTGGCAACGTTCCATTGGTTTGCGTTAAACGTCAAATTGGTCTTGCCGGTATCACACTCAAGCTTTTTGACGTTATCCAAATAAAGGTCGAACGTGCCTGCCACCATGTCAAACACCAAGGATACGGTGTGCCAACTATCTTTGGTCATTTGTACAGCATTGCTGTATGCTTTCAGCGTAGCAGTAGCGGTATCAATGGTGTAAAGGCTGAGCCAAGAGCCTTTACGCCCGTATCCAGGATTTGCTCCATCATTTTTGCCGTCGCCGTCACGGTCTACAGTTGTATCATCATAATACGTTTCGCCATCATACCAATAGTTGATGATCTGGCTCTCTACAATACCCTGCGAGCCGGAGGGGATGTAGTAATCGATCTCCAACACAACGTTGCGTTTTTGAGAATACTCAATCTCAGGGTTTGTTACAGTCAAGTTACGGTCAATGTTGGTGCCGTCATAGCTACCATTGATCTGTCCTACATTCGCCTCTTCCCTTGCCAAGGTTTCGTTGGTGGGATTCATAACGGTAAGGTCGATTTGAATTGCCTTGCCGTTGCCGTTTGCAACGTACTTTGCCGATGCAGGAACGAGTTGGGTGGTTTCAAAAACGCCCGTTTTCGTAACTGCGGCACCTGCCGTTGCAGTATCAAAATTTTCAGCCAGCAGATACGTTGTCGTCTCTGCCGCCAAAACCGGGATCAAGGTTGCGGGAATGATCAGCGCAAGTGCCAACAGTACCGCAAGAATGATCTTTTTTGCATTCTTCTTCACTCTGATTTACCTCCTGAGTGTAAAATATAAATATGGATTCTACCATACTTTCAATTATTATATCGCAAATCCCTTTTTTTGTCAATTAGCACTTCGCACAAAAAAAGCCTTTTGTTTTTGTACAAAATGCCAAAAAATGTAGGCTTTGCACTCTCTTTGTGCCCCTGCAGCGTTGCGCGGGTGTTTTTTTGCCAAACCGATTGACATTTTTTGGCACTCGTGCTATAATAAATTTGCAAATCCTGTAACATTTTCGCTCTTTTGGCGACATATCGGTTACAGGCAACAAAAAAGGAGGGCTGTACTTTGAAACACTTTTGGAAAAAAGCCAATCGCG
The DNA here is from genome assembly GCA_045633385.1 of Eubacteriales bacterium. Classification (GTDB taxonomy): domain Bacteria; phylum Bacillota; class Clostridia; order Oscillospirales; family CAG-272; genus UMGS1865. Next base: position 2,324 of record JAZQYE010000112.1, read on the forward strand.
GGCTATTGCTGGGGGCACTTTTATTGGTGACGATGATCTCGTTTATCATTGTCAAAAACGTGCAGTTCCGCAGCGAAACGCCGGAGATCGAGGCGATTGCGCAAGCGGGGCTGGAGGAGCTTTTAGCACTCAACGCGGCACCGGACGGAATGCGTGTGGGCGACACGTTTACCGAAGCGCAAAAAAACGCCAAAAAGGCTGAGCTGGAAGAATATTTGCAAAAGTACTGGGATTTTAGCGGTGACAGCAATGTATATTACCTCACCGCCGACCTTGTGCGCAAAAACTATGCCGCCAACGTAGAACAGCCGCTATTGTGCGCCGTCAAGGAACTGACGATCAACGCTTCTTCGCATTCCATGAGCGTGCTCCCAAACGGCACCAACTATGCAAAGGTCGATTTTTCAACAGATGCCACAATTTTGCTGACGGGCAACCGCCACGCGCTGTTTTGCGGCGATGAATTCCGCGGCTTGGACATCGGCGATACCCTTAGCGAGGAAACATACGTGCAGTACGACATATACGTCGCTTTGGAAATGCACCGCGTGGGCGGCGAGTGGAAGATCGCATCGGCTTCCTTCTCCGCATGGCCACAGTAAAATGGGAGGAGACGACATGAGCAACGAAATCGTATTACACATTGAAAAGCTGAGCAAAACGCTCGGCAAGCGCGAGATCCTGCACGGCATCTCGTTTGATACTTATGCAGGCGAGGTTTTCGGTATTTTGGGTCCGAACGGTGCCGGCAAGACCACCACGATCAAAATTGCGGCGGGTCTTTTGACACTGGACGAGGGCAATATTTCGATTTGCGGCTACGATATGCGGCGCGACTTTGAACGTGCAATGGCAAACGTGGGCGGCATTGTGGAAAATCCCGAGTTTTACGGATATCTTTCGGGCTGGGAAAATTTGCGCCAATACGCCTCCATGCGCGACGGTATTACCGAGGAACGTATACGCGAGGTGGTTCACACGGTAGGACTCGACAACCGCATTCACGACAAGGTATCAAAATACTCCCTGGGTATGCGCCAGCGCCTCGGCGTTGCGCAGGCGATCATGCATCACCCTCGTTTGTTGATACTGGACGAACCAACCAACGGTCTGGACCCTGCCAGCATCAAGTCCTTGCGTGACATTCTCAAATCGTTGGCACACGACGAGGGCGTGGCGGTCATGGTCTCCAGCCATTTGATGAGCGAGATGGAGCTGATGTGCGACCGTGTGGGTGTGATCGTCAACGGCTCCCTGCAAAGTGTGCACCCCATTGAAGAGCTGGTTGCCGCCACCTCGCCCGACTATGCGGAGTTCGTCTACCGCGTGGACGACGTACAAAAAGCTAAGGCTTTGCTTGACGGCACGGCAGACGTGCAGCTTATTACGGGCGAAGAGACAGACACGTTTTCGATCACAATCCCCACTGCTCGTCAGTACGAGCTCCTCTCACTTGTCAATCGCAAGCTGATCACGGGCGGCGTATCGCTTTACACGGTCAGCAAAAAGGAGAACCGCCGTTTGGAGGACGTGTTCATCGAGCTGACAGAATCTGAAAAAGGAGGCGATCAAATTGGCTAAATTTTTACGACTGATTCAAAATGAGATGCGCAAGCTGCTCCTCAAAAAGGCGACCGTTGTGCTATTGATCCTGCTGGCAGTCATTGCCGTGGGAGCTGTTGTTTTGCAGGCGCTTGACGCATCCTCAAGCAGCTATTACGGTGACGTTGACGCCGCGCCCGATGCGCAATGGTTTTGTGACTCGCAGATCCAATATTACCAGGACATCTTAAACAATGCCGACCAATATGAGGATCCCGAAGCGGCACGCGCCGAGGCTGAGCGCGAAATTGAAGCCTACACCATTATGAAAAACAACAACATTGCGTGGGGAGATTGGAGGTACGCCCAAGAGCTCCCGTGGGAGGCGGCAAACGCAAAGCTTTCGGGCAACACTGCTTTGTACAACGAGTTGCTTTTCATGATCGAGCAAAACGATGCCGACAGATTCTTTGAAAAACAAAAGCAGAACTACCAATCGATCTACGCAGATGATACCAAACGCTTGAACGCGTATGTTGATATGGCAGACTACTGCATGGAAAAAGACGTCAAGCCGATCGTTTCAGACTGGCGATACGATCTGATACAAACCTATCTGACCAATTTAGAAACCGTTCTTACGCAAGAGGAACTTATCGAAAACGGCTTTGCGCACAATCCCACCACGCTGGAAACAGCAAAAAATGAGGCAGCAATTGCCAAATACCAATTGGATCACGACCTCCCCTTTAACCCTGCCGACAGCTTTAAGCAAGGCGACCTCGACCTTTTATTTGGTGGCCACTCCGGCTCCGCATCGATCTTTTGGAACGTATTGGCAGGCTCGGTGTCGCTGATTTCGCTGGTCGGTATGCTGCTCATCATTTTCGCGGGCGGCATCGTTGCCAACGAGTTTTCGGCAGGCACGGTCAAATTCCTGTTGATCGCCCCCGTCAAGCGTTGGAAGATCCTGATGTCCAAATACGCTACCTGCTGTTTGATGAGCCTTTTGATGACAGCGATCCTATTCGTCTTTACCATTCTTCCCGCCCTCTTTGTCGGGGCTTCGGATATGATCGTTCCCGCTCTGGAGGCAAAAGGCGGTGAGGTCGCGACCTATTCGGCTTTTCTTCTTCTGTTGCGTGATTATGCGGGGCAGTTGCTCTCGCTTTTGGTGATCATGACCATGAGCTTTGCCCTCTCCGCACTCTTCCGCAACGCCGCGCTGGCAGTTGGTGTCGGCATCTTTACCTATCTTTCCGGCTCTCTTGCCAGCATGCTCCTGTTTTCCTCGGATATGGATTGGGGCAGATATCTGCTTTTCTCCAATCTCGACCTCGTCTCCATCGCGCAGGGAGAGGGCATCTTTCCGCATCAATCGGTCGCTACGGCGGTCATCATCATCGTTTTGCACATGACGGTCTTTTTGCTGACCGCATGGGATGCGTTTGTCAAACGAGAGGTTTAAATCCTTTGAGGCTGGGTCACACGACTCAGCCTCCTTTTGTTATCCCGACTGTGTTTGCAAAAAAACGGCTCAAAAAATTTTTCGGTTTTGATTTTGGGCTTGCAAAGTACAAAAAGCTATGTTATAATATCAGTAAGCCGCACGGAAGCTTGTGCCCAAACGGGGCACCTTACAGGAGTGAACGGCGCAGAAAGGAACATTCTGATGGATAGAATAGTAGTTGATTTTGCCAAAAACGCAGGCGTGGTCAAACCCATGCACAGCGTAAACAACGGTCCGGTCTATAAGTTTTCCGCCGACCAGAGAATTACCAATATCGAGTCTTACAAGGCTGCAGGTATTCCCTATGCAAGAACGCACGACGCCTCCTTTTGCTCTACCTACGGGGGCGAGCACATCGTGGACGTAAACATGATCTTTACCGATTGGTCCAAGGATGCAACCGATCCCGCTTCCTACGACTTTGTGCTGACCGACGAGTATATGCGCATGATCGAGGCAGGCGGTGCAAAGGTCTATTACCGCTTGGGCTCCAAGATCGAGCACTGGTCCAAAAAATACAATACCCTGCCCCCCACCGATTTTGAAAAATGGGCTGTGGTGTGCGAGCATATCATTCGCCACTACACCGAGGGCTGGGCTGACGGCTACAAGATGGATATTGAATATTGGGAGATTTGGAACGAGCCCGACCTCGATCCGGACGACTCAACCCACAAACGTTGCTGGGGCGGTACTGCAAAGCAGTTTTACGATCTGTTTTGTATCACGCTCAAACACCTGAAGGATTGCTTCCCGCACTTGAAGATCGGCGGCCCCGCCTGTGCAGGTTTGGGTGAGGAATGGATCGGCGGACTTTTTGCAGAGCTGAATGCAAGAGGTCTTACCCCCGACTTTTTCTCTTGGCACGTATATTCTTCCACGATCGAAAGAATTCAAAGACATATCAGAAAAGCGCGCGCTCTGTTGGATCAGTTTGGTTTTACCGAAACCGAGAGTATTCTCAACGAATGGAACTACGTCAAGGGTTGGGAGGGCGACGAATGGATCTACTCCCTGAAGATGGAAAAGAGCCTGAAGGGCTCCTCTCTGATTGCCGCTACCATGTGTATGTCGCAGTACGAGGCATTGGATAACCTGATGTATTACGATGCACGTCCCTGCGGTATGAACGGTATGTACTCCACCGACTTTGTGTTCGAGCGTCTCAAGGGCTATTACCCCTTTTATATGTTCAATCAGCTCTACAAGCTGGATAACGCCGTAGAGGTAGCACGTGAATCGGAGGACGTTTGGGCTGTTGCCGCCAAGGGCGATGAACAAAATGTCATGATCTCCTACTACAACGATGACGACAACGCCTCCGAAAAAACGGTAAAGGTGGAATTCAAAAACGTCGATAACGCAAGCGGAGTCAAGCTGGAATACTACTGCTTGGATGCCGAGCACGATTGCGAGCTTGTTCGCGAGGAGATTTTTACCGCAACCGACTTTGCGGCATACGTAAAAATGCCTCTGCACAGCACGTATCTGTTAAAGATCGTGCGCATCTGATCGTTTCCCCTACCGATCAACGCCAATGACTCGTTAAAGCAACAGAGAGGTGCTACAAAAAATGAACAGCTATGAGCGTATCATGAACCGACTTGCAGGCAAGGATGTGGATCGGTTGCCCAACATGAGCCTTGTGATGATGTTTGCCGCCAAGCTAATAGGGGTCAGCTTTGGTCAATATTGCGCCGATCACCGCTATTTGGTGGACGCCGCCTTTCGCTGTCACGAGGCGTTTGGCTTGGATATGGTTTGCGCGATCTCCGATCCCATGCGTGAGGCAGAGGGCTTTGGCGCTAAGGTGATCTTTCCCGACGAGGGGGTTCCCTATTCTCCCGTCAAACGCTTGCAAAGCGTCACCGACATTGGAACGCTGAAGGTTATTGACCCTGCTTCCGGTCGCCGTATGAATGACCGCTTGGAGGCAGTTCGTAAAATGAAGGAACGCGCAAAGTGCGAGATCCCCGTGATCGGCTGGATCGAGGGTGCGCTTGCCGAATGCTGTGACCTGATGGATATGCAGGAGGTGTTTGCAAATCTTCTCATGGAGCCGGAGGCAATGCGTGAGCTGATCGACATTTGCGTCGAGCAAGGACTGCGCTTTGCCCGCGCACAGGTTGAAGCGGGTGCCGATATCATCGGCATCGGGGACGCCGCTACCTCGCTGATCGGCCCCCCTCTGTATGAAGCATTCGTATTGCCCTATCAGCAGGTGATGATCAAGAAGATCCACGATATGGGGGCCCGTGTCAAGCTGCACATTTGCGGCGACCTCAATCCAATTCTACATTTGGTGGCACGCACCGGTGCGGACATCATCGATTTGGACTATATGGTCGATATGGACCGTGCGGCGGAAATATTGCCTCCATCCGCTTGTATTTGCGGCAACATGGATCCCGTTACAGTCATGTATGAGAGCTCGCCGGAGCGCGTCAGAACAGATGCGCAACGGTGCGTAACAAGTGCCGCAGGTAACAGGCTGATCCTTTCCACAGGCTGTGAGATCCCACGCGACACACCGATAGAAAACGTGCTTGCCCTGCGCCGCTTTTTGGAGGAGTGCTAAGCATCCAAAAAGCAGAATATACCGTATGTCAAAAAACCGAGTTGAACGCACGTGCGCTCAACTCGGCTTTTTTCGTATGAGATTATTTTTGTAGTATAACGTTATTTTTGCAGAACCAATACGCCGTAGGGCTCTATATCGACCTTGCCCGAATAGATCTTGCCGGTGAGAAGATCTGTCATCGGCTCGGGGAGCGTAACGCTTCCCTTTTTGCCGACGCACTCCAGCACCACAAGACCACTCACGCCCTCTCCCTCACGGGGAGCGATGGCAAGATCGCCCTCGTGTGCGATCACCGAAACGCCTGCATCGCGCGCCGCCATTTCGGCAATGCGCTTCATGTCCTCTTTGGAAGGAACGGTGCCCAAAATATAGACCGTGCCCTTTCCGACGCGCTTACGCAACAACGTTGCTTTGCCGACCAGAGTGGGATAGCCCTCGCTGACTGTGGCAAGCTCGTCGCCGTCAGCCTCAAACAGCTCATACCACATAGAGCCATCAAAAGCCTCACCGCTCTTCCATTGGCTCTTGGTCTCGCCGATCAGATCGGGAATCTCATATGCCTGACGTGCCCCCGTCAGCTCCTCCAGAATACCGTACGGTGCTTTTGTATAACGTGCACCGCATGCGTCGCGGAAATCGGTCATAGGGCCCGTTACCCATACGCCACCGTTTTTCACCCATGCAGCAATGCGTGTTGCGAGATCCCCCTCCTCAAGGGTGGGCATAAAGGAGGAAAACAGCAAACGATACTGCTCTAAGGATTTTCCTGCCATAATCAGATCGGGGCGGAGTCCGCAATCGCTCACGGGACGGTAGATTCGCTCATATAGCGTTTTTTGGTACTGAAATCCATCCACAATCGGCTGTGCTTCAAACATATTCCACGCCCGTCCCGTAAAATGCATGGCAACTTCACTCTTGACTCGCGTATTGCACAAAAATTCGGAGCATTGGTCAAACTCATCCGCTACACGGCGCACCTCGTCAAAGATCGGATAAGGTCTTCCGGAGGGGTAAAGCACCGCGCCGTGCATGATTTCATGACCGCCGTGGTGCGTACGCCAGAGCCAATACATAGCCGCCTCTCCGCCAAGGGCTATGGGCATCCATGAATTGACACGGCAGAAGCCGTATGGTTTAACCGACTGAGCAGTGCGCCAAGATCCATTCCAGCAGGTAGAGGTCTCGGTGTTCCAGAACGGATGCTCCTTTTGCGGACGGATAAAATCGAACCAAAAGCGCTCAACGTGAAGATCCGTTGCGTGATCGTAGTGGTTATATTGCATGATGTCACATTTTTCGCACATCGTCTCGTAATCCACGGCAAGCGTGGGCATGGTATCGGTGCCGATCGGTACTTGCGTGTATTTTTTGAGAATATCGATCTGATCTCCGACAAAGCGTGACTGCGCAGCTCCGGAAAACAGCTGATACTCCAAACGGACGTGCGGATTTTGCCAAGAGACGGTGGGTATGGGGATTTGCTCAAAACCGGTGTAGCGTTGGCTGAACACGTTGGTGTTCCAAGCACGGTTCAAAGCTTCAACCGTGCCGTATTTTTCTTTTAAGTACTTGTGAAAGCCCGCTTTACAAAAGTCGCATTCACAGGAAGGGCGGTTGATCTCGTTATCGATCTGCCAGCCAATGACGTGCGGATCGCTGCCGAATTCTTTGCCCATCTCCTCCACAACGCGCATGCTGTATTCCACGTATTTGGGATGATTGGAACAGCAATTGCGGCGACCTCCGTGACGGGCACGCACGTTTTGCGCATTGAGAACAAACATATCCGGATATTGCTCGGTCAGCCAAATCGGCGGCGTTGCGGTAGGCGTTCCAAGCACAGTATAGATACCCGCTTCTGCCGCGCGATCGATCACACGGTGAAGCCAGCCAAACGCAAATTTCCCCTCCTCCGGCTCCATTTCACTCCATGCAAACTCGGCAATGCGAATGCAACGAATGCCTGCCTTTTGCATCATGGAAATATCGTAATCGATCTCGCTTACATCCCAATCCTCAGGATAGTAGGCAACGCCCAAAAACGGTTTCTTCATCTTAAAATTCTCCTTTGCTTTTAAAAAGGTATCGATGTGCTCACGCTGCATCGGTGCGAATGCTTTGAATCGCACGACGGAATTGAAAAATAAACAGCACAGCGGTAAAGGTAACGGCAACGATATCTGCGATCGGCTCTGCCAGATACACGCCGATAACGGGATCCTGCACCACATGCGGCATGATGTAGATCAAGGGCAACAGCAAAACAAATTTTCGCACCACCGCCACCAGCACGGAGGAAAGCGCCTTGCCCAAGGAAACGAAGGTCATTTGACACGCGATTTGAATGCCAAATAAAAAGATGCCGCCAAAATAAATGCGAATGACGCGCTCGGTAAAATTCAGCAACGCAAGATCGGTTGTAAACAGCGCCGCAAAAGCACGCGGAAACAGCATAACACAGGCACCGAGCGTCAGCGAATACACCAAGCAAGAGAACAACAACATGCGAAACGTCTTTGTAACGCGGGCGGCATTCCGTGCCCCGTAGTTGTAGCTCAAAATAGGCTGTGCACCTTGCGCGATGCCCTGCATGGGAAGCATGGCAAATTGCATCACGCCCATCAAAATCGTCATTGCTCCCACGGCGATATCGCCGCCGTACGCTTGCAGGGAGGAATTGAAGCAGACCGAGATCACGCTCTCACTTGCCTGCATGATAAAGGTGGCGCTACCCAGTGCAAGGCACGGAAGAATGATACGCGGAGACGCGATCAAATATCGCCGCTTCAAACGGAGCATAGTCCTTTTGCCGCACAAAAACGCAATCACCCAAACGCAGGATGCCGCCTGCGAGAGCACGGTTGCAAGAGCCGCACCGCGCACGCCCATTTGCAAGCCGTAAATAAAAATTGGATCCAAGATGATATTGGTCACGGCACCAAGCATAACCGAAAGCATGGCAACCGAGGTAAAGCCTTGCGCGCTGATAAAAGCGTTCATACCAAGCGTTAGCTGTACGAACACCGTACCAATAGCGTACATGCGCATATATTCACTTGCATATGCAATGGTGTTCTCACTTGCACCAAATGCAAGGAGCATATCCCGATTCCATATCAGCAAAACCGTCGTCAGGATCAACGAGATTACGATCTGCAAGCCAAAGCACGCGCCAAGCGTCCGCTCGGCGCTTTCCATATCCTTTTTACCCATAAAGATGGAGGCACGCGGGGCGCCGCCCGAGCTGACCAGTGCCGCAAATGCAGATACGATCAAAATCAGCGGCATGCACACGCCAACACCTGTCAGGGCAAGATCGCCGTACCCCTCGATGTGACCGATATAAATGCGGTCCACGATATTGTACAGCATGTTGATGACCTGTGCCGCCACGGTGGGGAGTGCCAAGCGGAACAATAGCCCCTTGAGGGGCGCTGTTCCAAGCAATTCTTTTTTATCTTGTATTTTTGTCATTATTTTAATTGGTTACGCGCACGGTTGCCGCACCGTTATCACTGTATTCAATGCGGTCTCCCGCAAGGCATAATGCATCCACGTATGCCAAAAATTCCTCCTTGGAGGCAAACTGCGGTTTGAAATCGGCGATGATCTGTCGGGCTCGCTCCGCGCCACGCTCCAACAACAGTCGCACCATGGCAACCTGCCATTTTGCGTTGGTGACGCAAGCGGATTCGGGGTCAAAAATTTCGTAGGTCTTACCATGTGCCTCGCCGCGCGCTCCGGGAGCATAGGGCTGGATCGTGGGCATGATGCAAGAAAGATCCCCCATATCGGTGCTACCCGTGCTGACGTGATCGTTGAATTCAAAAAAGATGTCGGGCGCAACCTCGCGGAAGGCATCCTGCGCCAGCACCTTAAAGTTCTGATCGTCGTACATCGGCGCATAGCCGGGGGTATCGATGATCTCCACGTTACAGCCAATGGAGAGTGCCGCCCCCGTCAGAGCACGGTTGACACGCTTGTTGGCATCTACAATGGCATCAAAGCTGCCGCCCCTTACGTAGCTTTCCAGCTCCACACGCGCAGGAATGGCGTTGACCATGTCGCCGCCATGTGTGACGATGGGATGCACGCGGATCAAATTGGAATCGCGGAAAGTCTCACGAATGGCGTTGACCGCATTGATACCGCAGGTGGCGGCATAAAGCGCGTTGTTGCCCGTCCAAGGACTGCCACCCGCGTGTGACGCCGTTCCCTTATAAATGATACGCTTGGCAATACAGCCGATCGAGCCGTTGGTCACCGCAAAGTTTCCAATACCCGTGTGCACCATAAAGGCAATATCTACCCCGTCAAAATAGCCGCGGTGTAAAAACTCGCTCTTTCCGCCAAAATATTTGATTTTTCCTTGCTTTTTCAGCTCGGTGCGGTAGCCTATCTCCAACAGCTCCTCGGCCGGAACGGCACAAAGGCGGACCTTTCCGCACAGCCCATCCAGCACACCGGGTTCCTTGAGTGCCGCGGCAATACCGAGCAAAGCGGCACATTGCGCGTTGTGGCCACAGGCGTGTACTGCTCCCGTTTCGGGATCGCACTCGGGGTGTTCGGGGCAAATAATAGAGTCCAATTCACCAAGGATCAACACCTCGGGCCCCTCTTTACCTGTATCGATTTGCGTATAAAAGCCGGTAATCCCCTCTGCCTTGACCAGCGTATAGCCAAGCGCTTCAAACTGCTCCTCCATATATTTGGAGGTCTTGTATTCCTTGTATCCCGTTTCGGGGTTCTTCCAAATATAACGCTCCGCATCCAAAATCAGTTGGCGGTGACGTTCAACTGCGTCAATAACGTGTTGCATATTGTATTTCCTCCGTGTTTGATTCATTCAAAGCACGCGCACAGCGGCGCGTGCCTTAAAACATATTATGTCACATTTTTATGTGTTTTTCAATAGTAAAATTGTGAAATATTCGATCAGTCGCCAAGCGCTTACACGATCCTTGCAAACAGCCACTCACCGCCGCGCAAGGTAACGGTGTACACGGAGCCATCAAACGACACGCTTGTGTTACCCTCCAAGGGGATCAGCTTTTTGCTGTTTTTGAGGGTAACGATTGCCGTTTTGGTGGCGCTTGGCATAATCTGCTCCCCGTTTTGCTTGGTGCGCAAAATGCCGCTGTGGTTGAATATCGACAGATAATAGCCATTAGAACACTCATTGAGCAAATAATGAAAGCCGCCGTCAACACGGCAGGGTAACAGCGCGTGCAGCTGCTCCTCAACCTCGTCGGCAGAAATGCAGTTTGGATAGCGTTGGCAAAAATCGGGATCCCCCGTAAGATCGACCAAATAGCGATATTTTTGAAGCGCCGTTCCGTCCCCCTCGTTGAGTAGATCGACCGCATCGGGAACGTTGGAGTTGATCAGCACCCGTGCCTCGTTGCCTTGCATATCCACGGCGCTTTGAAAAATGATCTTCGCGCCTTTTTTGGCGGCAACGTTCATGGCAAGAAGCTCCCCCTCCAAGGGATAACCGAACATATGCTCCACCCCTCCGCCTCCATAGCCGTCCAGCGTAAAGCAGGGCAAGCGGTTAGAGATCACCGCCGCAATGGGAACGACCTTTTCGCCAAGGTCGGGGTATTTTTCCACAAAATCCAAAAAGTTCTTTTTGACTTTTCCATATTCGGAGAGTGCGAAGGTCTTGCCATCGCAAAAGGTGTTGTAGC
>JAZQYE010000113.1:0-9864 GCA_045633385.1 Eubacteriales bacterium
AGATGCGCCGCGATTGTGTAAACGAGGAGTTGTCGGCGGTGTAAACGGTAGTGATCATATTGCTGGTAATAATAAACACGTCGGTTCGCGCGGCTCCGAGGGCGGTGCACATACGCTTGACGCTATCCTCTACGCGATAGACCTCGGCACCGTTGATCAGCATCTGCTCGCCAATGTCCATTACACAGCTGAGAGTGTCTTCCATACTTGCTCCTTTCATTTTCAGAATCAAAAATCGAGCTATTATAACATTTTTTTGGAACGATTGCAAGAGCTTTTTTGATAATTTCGCTCCTTTTTGAAGAAAAGGTGAAGGTTTGGCAAAAAAAGGAGTAAAAAAATTGTAAAATATAAAATGTAGTGTTTACAAACGCAAAAAAATATGATATACTGTTATAATAGAAAAGAAGTGCTTTTGATATAAGTTTGCACGAAAGGGGGCGTTTGTTGTGAACGCATCGGAAAAAGAAATTGTGCGTAACCCGTGGCGACGCACAGAGGAGCGCCCGAGAGTAGAGACCAAGGATGCCGTTCTTGGTGTTTTGGCAATATTTGTTTGTGCTTTGATATTGGGCGGTGCAATTCCCTCCGAGTGGACGTGGCTCGCTATGGCGGCTCTGTTCGGCTACGTGGTCGCCACGGTTCGTTCGACCGGCTCGGTATTGATCTTGCTTGCTATGGCATTCGTTGCCTTTTTGTTCACGCTTTCTATGGCGGCGGCAACGCTGGTGCTTGCCCTGATCGTGGGAACAGGTAGCCTTGCATGGGCGTTTACCGTGCTTGGCAAGCAGCGCTACGTTGGTGTTATAGCCGTTGTTGCGGCGTTTGGCTTGAGTTTGCTGCTCAAATCCGAGCCTGCAGTTGCGGCACTTGCATTTTGTTTTCTTCCCGCAGCGGTGCTGATGGCGCTTGCCACCGTGTACGACGTTGGGCGTACCAATACGGTTTTGTACACTATGGGCGGCTTTTTGCTCTCGGGCGCGGTTGCACTTGCCGTGGTTCTGTTTCAATCGTACGGACAAGTTTCTTTCACCGCTCTTACCACTTTGGTAGAGGATATTCGCAAAGCCGCAATGGATGCGATGCGCGGAACGGGCTGGTTGATCTTGGATATGATTGAACAATCCGCCGAGGAGGTCAAGCTCACGGGCGAGCAGCTCGAAGCTATGCGCGATGCCTATAACTCCGTATTTTCGGAGGCGAGCATTGAGGCATTGGTTTATTCGGTGGTGGGCATTGCTCCCGCATTGATCTTTATTCCAACGGTCATCGTGGCATTTGGTGCACACTTGTTCCTGTTGCGCAGATACTACAATACCGCATGGCGTAAGATGATGACGGCGCGTTCCTGCACCGTTGTAATGAGTGTAACGGCGAGCGTTTTGTACTTCATTTGCTTTTTGTTGGTGATACTGATCTCCAAAAACTCGCTGTTTTTGACCGCGGTGCAAAATCTGTTTTTGATTTTGGTACCGGGACTTGCATTGGTAGGTGCCAATACCATCATGTTCCAGGTTCGTCGTGCACGCGGCTGGGGCGGTGTGGCATGGATATTGCTGTTGATTGCAATGCTTTGCTGCTCGGGCTTTAGCTTTGTTTACTTCCTCGGTATGTGGGGGGCGTACGCGGTGGTTTCCGCTGCGTTGCACAAAAAGCTCATTCAAATGATGAAGAACGACAAAGAATAAACCGGATATGCTTTGCGCTTGACACGCATTGCCAAGCGCAGTCAAGGACCTGTAACGTTTGACAAAAAAGGAGAGTGACCAATATGGCAAAAAAGAAAAGCTATGCAGCCAAAACAGATCTGCGCGCCCCAATGATCATTTGTACGGTGATTGGCGCGGTTCTGTTTACAATGTTTTTGGTCGTTGCGTTTGTGCAAGGGGATTTGCAACGCATTCGTTTGTTTGGTATTGCACTTGGAGCGGTGTACTTGATCACGGTCGCGTTGATCATGTCCGCCTATCTGAGTCGTTATCAGCGCGTGCGCTCGGCGGATGATACGGCAGAGCTGCTTAACACCGAGCTGAGCGATATGTTCCGCTACGTGGTAGAGATCCCGTACGCGGTGGTCAGTGCCGAGGGAACGGTCAAGATCGTCAGTGGCGCTTTGCAGGAGATGTTGCAGTTCCGTTCACCCGTTTGCAACGTACCGTTGGATACCTTTTGTACCGTACCGATCGAGGATATCATCGCATACGCGCAAAACGGCGGTCAGGTCAAGGATATCGTCTTTAACGAGGACGGTGTGCCGATTGACCGTACGCGTCCCATGGTGACCGAGATCGACGGTAAAAAATATGCCCTGCGCTGTTATATTCTGCGCTCGCGCGGCAAGGATTATTATTTCGTCGTATTTCAGGATATTACCGATCTTGAGGCGATGCGCCGTACCATGTACGAAAACGAGCCGGTGGTTGCGTACATCGTGATCGACAGCTTGCAAGAGCTTGCGCAGTATATTCGCGTCAGCTACCGAACCGCGGTCAATGAAATCGAGGCAAAGCTCAAGGAGTGGGCGGCAAGCTTTGGCGGTATGCTCCGCGAATACGAGCGTGAAAAATATCTGCTGGTCTTTACGCGCGCGGCGTTGGAGCGTTGTGTACGTGAAAAATTCCCCATTCTGGATACGATCCGCAGTATTCGCTTGGGCGATAACAGCTTTCCCGTTACCATTTCCATTGGCGTGGGTGCCATTGACGGCAGCTTTGAGGACAAGGAGAGAGCGGCGGGAGATGCCCTGGACATCGCCCTGCAAAAGGGAGGCGACCAAGCGGCAGTCAACGACGGTAAATCCGTTACCCCGTACGGCGGCAGAGTCAATACCATGGCAGGCTCCACCACCATTACCTCCCGCGTCAATTCCCAGCACCTTTGCCGCCTGATGAAGGAAGCGGGCAACGTGCTGATCATGGGGCACCGCGCCCCCGATTACGATTCGATCGGCTCTTGTGTCGGTCTTGCAAGGCTTGCTATTTGCGCACGCGGTGGAGATACCTCCAAGATCCGCATCGTCATTAACCGCGAGCATTTCAATTTCCGTATGTGCTACGATCTTTTGGCGGCGCTGCCCGAATATCGCGCTATGTTCATCAACGGAGATACGGCGTTGGATGCCGCACGAACCGATACGCTTCTGATCATGAGCGACGTCAACAACGTGATGCATACCGAGTGTCCCAAGCTCCTCAAGTGTATCAATAACGTGGTTATCATCGACCATCACCGCCGTCAGGATCAGCTTTATGAGTTCAAGCCCTTGATGACCTATATCCGTCCCGGCGTATCTGCCGCAAGCGAATTGGTCAGCGAGATGCTGGAGTTCAGTCCGCACCACGACGCACTCCTGAAGGAGGAGGCGAATCTGATGCTTGCGGGTATGATGCTCGACACCAAGAACTTTACTGCCGGCGTTGGTATGCAGACCTTTTCTGCCGTACACTATCTGTACGAAAAGGGTGCGCACGCAAGCGTGGTACGCAAGTTCTTTACCGAGTCGATGTCCAACCTCTTTACGGCTTGCGATATCGACAGCCGTACCCGTACCTACCGTGAGCGCATTGCGCTGACTTGGTTGAGCGTGGATCGCGGTGCGACCGAGGAGGATAACATTGCCGTGGCAAAGGCGGCAGACAAGCTGATGAATATCGACGGCATCGAGGCTTCGTTTGCTTTACTGCGTGCCGATAACACGGTTACCATCTCTGCACGCTCGCACGATAAGATCAACGTACAGATCATCATGCAAAAGCTTGGTGGCGGCGGTCACTACGATATGGCAGGCACGCGCCTTTCCAACGTAACGCTGGAGGATGCTTGCCGCAAGCTCAAGGCAGCTTTGGACGAGTACCTTGACAACGAATACGAGCGTGAAAAGCGTTCGAGAAAATAACCGTATTTTGAAATAAGACCAAAACAAGTATAGGAGAGACAATACCATGAAAGTGATTTTTTTGAAGGACGTAAAGGGACAGGGAAAAAAGGATCAGGTCGTTGAGGTTTCCGACGGATACGCAAAGAACTTTTTGATCCCCCGTAAGCTGGCAAAGCCCGCAGATGCACAGTCGCTCAACGACGTAAAGGTGAAGGCAGAGGCTCAGCAGTATCGCATTGAGACCGAAAAGAAGGAAGCAAAGGCACTTGCCGAAAAGCTCAAGACCTTTGAGGTTGTGATTCACGCTCCCGGCGGAACCGATAACCGTTTGTACGGCTCGGTCACCGCAAAGGATGTTTCAGAGACCCTGCACTCTGCATACGGAATTGAAATCGACAAGAGAAAGATCGTAATGAACGATCCTATCAAGACGTACGGAAAGTACGAGCTTGACGTAAAGCTTTACACCGAGATCAACGGTAAGATCCGTATCAACGTTTGTGAAAAATAAGCATGATGCAGGATGAATTGATTCGAAAGCTGCCGTTTTCCATGCCGGCAGAGCAATCTCTTTTGGGAGCGGTGCTCATTGACCCCGCATCTCTCAACGAGGTTGCCGATCTGCTCAATTCCGAGGATTTTTATCTCTCCGAGCATAAGCAGATCTATCTTGCAATGCAAGAGCTCTTTCTTGCAAACAGCGAGATCGACGTCGTTACGTTGATCGATATGCTGGTCACCAAGGGTATTTACGATAAATCGGGCGGTGAAAGCTACATTCGCGACCTGACCGAGTCGGTGCCCGATGCGCTCAATATCAAGGACTACGCCCGTATCGTAAAAGAAAAGAGCGTATTGCGCCAGTTGATTGCGGCGTGCGGTGAAATTTCGGAGTCGGCGTACTCCGAGCAGGAGGCTGTGACCGATATCATCGACCACGCCGAAAATTTGATCTTTAACATCGCGCAGGGAAGGGATACCAAAAACTTCCGTCACATTCGCGACGTTTTGGGAGACGTATATACGCATTTGCATGAGCTTAACACCAACAAGGAAGCCACCCAGGGTACGCAGACCGGATTTTCGGCACTCGACCGCGTGCTTGCGGGTATGGGTAAGAGTGACTTGGTTCTGGTTGGTGCGCGTCCCGGTATGGGTAAGACATCATTTGCGCTCAACATTGCAACCAACGTAGCAAAGCAGACAAAAAAAGCGGTTTGTATCTTCTCGCTCGAAATGTCTGCCGATCAGCTTGTCAACCGCGTGCTCTCCAGCGAGGCATTGGTCAACAGCTACACCCTGCGTACGGGTGAGCTCGCGCCCGAGGATTGGGAAAACCTTGCACGTGCCGCAGGTGAGCTTGCAGGCTGCGATATTTTGATCGATGATACGTCGGGTATGACGGTAACCGCTATGAAGGCAAAGCTGCGCCGCGTTAAGAACCTCGGTATGGTCGTAATCGACTATCTCGGCTTGATGACGGGTGACAAGCATACCGACAACCGCGTGCAGGAGGTCTCCGAGATCTCGCGCTCGCTCAAGATCATGGCAAAGGAACTGATGGTTCCCGTTATTTGCTGTGCACAGCTCTCCCGTGGCCCTGAATCCCGTACCGACAAAAAGCCGATGCTTTCCGACCTTCGTGATTCGGGTGCGATCGAGCAGGATGCCGATACCGTCATTTTCCTTTACCGTAGTGAATACTATAAAACAGACGATACGGCAGGGCAGGATACCAGTATTGCAGAGGTCATCATTGCCAAAAATCGTCACGGATCCACCGGTACGGTCAACATGGGCTGGAACGGTCAGTTCACCAAGTTCGTTACCATTGCCGACGATCGGGAAGCGGAAGGATGACACGGGAATTGATCCAACGAGGTGTATGCGCGTGTCCACAGCAGCTTGCGGGGTGTGATCCAAAAGCTCCCGTTCTGCTTGCATTTTCGGGCGGTGCCGATTCGGTCGCGTTGCTGGATATGCTCTTGGAACAAAAAAGAGCCTGCGATTTTTCGTTGATTTTAGCACACGTGGAGCACGGCATTCGCGGTGCGGCATCGTTGCACGATCGTGATTTTTGTGTAGAAACAGCCAAGCGGCTCGGCTTGGAGATCTGCGTGCGGAGCGTTGACGTTCCCACACTCTCCCGTATGAGCGGCAAGGGCTTGGAGGAGTGCGCAAGAGAAGCACGATATGCGTTTTTTGCGGAGCTGATGGAGCAAAAGGGGATTTCCGTTTTGGCGACGGCGCACCACGCCGACGATCATTTGGAGACTGTTCTGTTTCGAATGTCGCGCGGTACGTCGTGCAAAGGACTGTGCGGTATTGCGCCGGCAAGACCGTTTGCAGACGGAATGCTGGTGCGTCCGTTGCTTGGTTTTTCCAAGCAGATGCTCTTGGAGCATTGCAACGCAAAGGGCTTACCGTTTGTGACCGACGAGACCAATGCGGATACGACCTATACGCGCAACCGCATTCGCACGCAGGTGATCCCCGTTTTGAATGAGCTGTTTCCGGACGTGAGTGCAAGAGCTGTGCGTATGAGTGAAGATCTGCGCGAGGATGAGGAGCTGTTGGATTCCTTGGCGAGCGCGTTTTTAACAGAGCACACGAGTGATGGCAGTCTTGATCTGAATGCGCTTGCAAAGGTACACGGTGCGATCGCACGCAGAGTCCTTTTTCAATGGGCGTTACAGCAAACGGGAATGGCACCCGAGGCGATCCATTTGCGACAGTTGCAGGAGCTTGCACGTTCCAAGGATGCATCGGCGCGTGTTGCACTGCCGGGCGGTGCCTCGGCTTATGAGTGCGGTGAAAGGCTTTGCCTGATGCCAACGCGTATGCCCGTAGCAGAGGAGTATTCTTTGCCGTTGTCCGTCGGCGATTGCGCGGTGGAGGGGACGTCGTGGCGTATTACCGTGCAAAAAATAGAAGACGATATAAAAATTCACAATTTGTCAACAGCACCGTGTATAATTTTATGCGGCGATTTTGATATAATAAAAAAAGATGTGCTTTGGAGAAACCGCCGAGAGGGAGACACACTTTTGCAAAACGGCATGCATCGCAAGCTACGCCGCCTATACGCGCAAAAGCAAATTCCGTTGGAGCTGCGCCGCACTGTTCCGTTGCTGTGTCGCAACGGCGAAATTCTGTGGGCTCCGTTTGTGGGAGCGGCAGACGGTTTCTTGCAAAATGAAAATGCGCAAAGTGGCAGTAAATGGCTCTTGCAGGTGCATTTGAAAAAAGATCAAGCATAAACAGAAAGGACGTTTAAAATGAGTAGCATGAAGGACGACATCGCGTATGTTCTGGCAGACGAGGCAAAGTTGAGTGAGATTTGCGATCGCTTGGCGGCGCAAATTACAAAAGATCATAGCGACAGTAACAGAGATCTGATCTTTGTTACTGTATTAAAGGGATCGGTGTTTTTTGCGTCCGATCTGATGCGCCGTGTACCGTTGCCCTGCGGCTTGGAGTTTATGAAGGTCTCCTCTTACGGAAGCGGAACCGAGACCTCCGGGTTTATTCAAGTACATCTCGATCTGAAAAGAGATATCACCGATGCAGACGTAATTGTGATCGAGGATATTATCGATAGTGGCAGAACCTTGCAAAAGCTTCAGTCGCTCTTGCAGGATCGCGGTGCACACAGCGTAAAATGCTGCACCCTGTTGGATAAGCCGGAGCGCCGTCAGGTCAGCATGAAGGTTGATTACGTGGGCATGGTCATTCCGGATGAATTTGTGGTAGGATACGGATTGGATTACGATGAAAAGTATCGCAATCTGCCATACGTCGGTGTACTCAAGCCGTCGGTTTACGAAAAATAAAAAAGAGATCCCCAGGTGGGAAGGAGTATAGGTTATTATGAAGAAAAACAATTTCGTTCGTCAGTTGCTGTTATACGCAGTGCTGTTCGGTGTGATCATCGTAATGCTGTCGTCCTTGTTTTACAAGGATACGCAGGCTACGCAGGTTGCAAACTACAGCGAGCTGGCGAGCTATATCAACAAAAACGAGGTCAAGGAGGTCTACGTACACAACACGGGTAACGTTACCTTAACCCTGCAGGACGGCACGCAAAAGAGCTATCGTCTTGCATACGTAGATATGTTCTATCAGGATTTTCAGGCTACCTTGTTGAAAAACGGCGTTCAGATCGAGTATCAACCGCAAAACAATATGCCTTGGTGGGTCAGCCTTTTGCCCACGCTGGGAATCATCATTCTGTTTATCGTTATTTATTTCATCTCCTTTAACAAGATGAATGGCGGAAACGGCGGCAAGTTCAATTCCTTTGGAAAGGCACGTGTCAAAACACCGAACGCCGACGACAGCAAAAAGGTGCTCTTCCGCGACGTAGCGGGAGCAGATGAAGAAAAGGAAGAGCTGGTTGAGATCGTGGAGTTCTTAAAGGATCCCGCAAAGTTTACCAAGCTCGGAGCAAAAATTCCGCACGGCGTATTGCTCAAGGGCCCTCCCGGTACGGGTAAGACACTGTTGGCAAAGGCTGTTGCAGGCGAGGCAGGCGTTCCGTTCTTCTCCATTTCGGGCTCCGATTTTGTGGAGATGTACGTTGGTGTCGGTGCTTCCCGTGTGCGCGATCTGTTTGAAAACGCACGCAAGACCCCTGCGTCGATCATCTTTATCGACGAGATCGACGCCGTTGGACGTCACCGCGGTGCAGGTCTTGGCGGCGGTCACGACGAAAGAGAGCAGACTCTGAACCAATTGCTCGTTGAAATGGACGGCTTTGGCTCACACGACGGTATTATCGTTATGGCAGCAACCAACCGTCCCGACATTCTCGACCCTGCATTGCTTCGTCCCGGACGCTTTGACCGTCAGATTACGGTCAACTATCCCGACATGAAGGGTAGAGAAGAGATCCTCAAGGTTCACGCGCGTAACAAGCCGCTGGAGTCGGGCGTCGATTTCCACAAGGTTGCGCAATCCACGGTTGGATTTACGGGTGCAGATCTTGCAAACCTTTTGAACGAGGCAGCATTGCTTGCTGCAAAGAAGGGCAAGTCCCTCATTGGTATGGACGACATCGAGGAAGCTTATATGAAGGAGCTGCTCGGACCGCAAAAGAAATCCAAGATCCGTACCGAAAAGGATAACAAGCTCACGGCATATCACGAGGCAGGTCACGCAGTCGTTTCGCACTACTGCAAAAACACCGATCCCGTTAAGTTTATCACCATTATTCCCGCAGGCAATGCAGGCGGCGTAACCGTCAGCGTTCCCGAGGTGGATACCGCATATCGCACGCGCGGAGAAATGCTGGATAACATTCGCATGAGCCTTGGCGGACGAATTGCTGAGGAGCTGATCATGGACGATATCTCCACGGGCGCTTCGGGTGACATTCAGCAGGCTACCAAGGTGGCGCGCGGTATGATCACTCGTTACGGTATGAGCGACCGTCTTGGCACGGTGCTGTACGGCTCGGGACACTCCGAGGTATTCCTTGGCAGAGATTACGGCAGTGGCAAGGAGTACTCCGAGCAGACTGCGGCGCTGATTGACGAGGAGATCCAACGCTTGATCAAGGAGGCTTACGATTACGCAAAGCAGATCCTTGTCGAGCATATTGATAAGCTCCATTTTGTGGCACAGTATTTATTGAAGCATGAGACCATGGACGGCGATCAGGTTGCCGCCGCAATGCAGGACGGTGCAACCGAGGAGCAATTAGATGCCATTGCATCCGAAAAGGCGGAAAAGAGCCGCCGCGACAACGAGGAGCGTGCAAAGCGCCAGGCTGAGGAGGCTGAAAAAGCCGCCGAAAAAGTCGAAGAGCAGGCTGACTCTCAAGTCGATAACGAACATCGTGAGGACGAGGAGCCCAAAAACGGCGACGACGCCCGTCACAATGACGACGACAACGGCTGGGGTAACTTTATTCAAAAGAGATAAAAACAAAGTGGCTGTTTCAAACGCGTGCGTTTGAGACAACCACTTTGTTTTTCATCAATATC
>JAZQYE010000114.1:0-3271 GCA_045633385.1 Eubacteriales bacterium
CGCCCAAGGAGGAGAAGAGCGAGACGTTCTTGCTGTTCATAAAGGTCTTGTAAGCATCTACGGAGGTGCGCAGGTTGGAAAGGCCGCGTTCGACGGCTTCCTTTTCCCAATCCTCGGAGTAGCCGTAGCCGTCAAAGATGATGCGCTTGTGAGCAGCAAAGGTCTCTTTGATCAGCTTTGCAATGGCAGCCTCTGAGTTCTTTGCGTTTTCGAGGCGGTCGGCAAATTGACGGAAAGACTCCGCAACGGCGGTGTTGAGCACCGTGTTGGGCATTGCAATGTTTTGGGAAGAACCGAGCATACGGAACTCAAACTTGTTGCCCGTAAAGGCAAAAGGAGAGGTGCGGTTGCGGTCGGTGGTATCCTTGCGGAACACGGGAACGGAGGGAATGCCAAGATCCATCATCGCCTTTTTTGCGCCCTTGTAAGCGGTGCCATCGACGATCGAATCGATCACGGCGTTGAGCTCCTCACCCACAAATACCGAAACGATGGCGGGAGGTGCCTCGTGCGCGCCCAAGCGGTGATCGTTACCGGGGAAGGCAACCGAAATGCGAAGCAGATCCTGATAATCGTCCACAGCCTTGATGATAGCGGCAAGAATGAGCAGGAATTGAATGTTCTCCTCGGGGGTCTTGCCGGGGTCAAGCAGGTTTTTGCCGTTTGCGGTCAAGGACCAGTTGTTGTGCTTACCCGAGCCGTTTACGCCCGCGTAGGGCTTTTCATGCAAGAGGCACACAAGTCCGTGACGCTCGGCGATCTTTTTCATATACTCCATGGTCAGCAAATTCTGATCCACGGCAATATTAACGGTTGCATAAATGGGTGCCAGCTCGTGCTGTGCGGGGGCAGCCTCGTTGTGCTTGGTCTTGGCATTGATACCCATCGTCCAAAGCTCGTGGTCAAGGTCAGCCATAAACGCCGCGATGCGTGTTTTTAAAGGACCAAAGTAGTGATCCTCCAGCTCCTGTCCTTTGGGCGCGGGAGCACCAAACAGCGTACGTCCCGTGTAAACGAGATCCTTGCGGCGGTCGTACATCTTTTTATCGATGATAAAATACTCCTGCTCGGCACCTACGGTGATATCCACGTGCTTGGTCTGCTCGTCTCCAAACAGACGAAGAATGCGCAACGCCTGCGTGTTCAGGGCATCCATCGAGCGCAAAAGCGGCGTCTTGCTGTCAAGAGCCTCGCCCGTGTAAGAGCAGAACGCGGTGGGAATATAGAGCGTGCCGTCCTTGACGAATGCGTAGGATGCGGGATCCCAAGCCGTGTAGCCGCGCGCCTCAAAGGTAGCGCGCAAGCCGCCCGAGGGGAAGGAGGAGGCGTCGGACTCACCGCGAATGAGCTCCTTGCCCGAAAACTCCATCACGATCTTGCAAGAGCCTACGGGAGAAATAAATGCATCATGCTTTTCGGCAGTTACGCCGGTCAGGGGCTGGAACCAGTGCGTATAGTGGGTAGCGCCCTTTTCAACCGCCCAATCCTTCATGGCGTTTGCAACCACGTCGGCAATCGAGGGGTCAATGGTTCTGCCCGTAGCAATGGTTTTGGTCAGCGACTTGTAAACCTCTTTGGGGAGGCGCTCACGCATGACGTCGTCATTAAAGACCATCGAACCGAAAATTTCGGAAATTTTTCTTTCCATTGGATTTTAACATCCTTTCCCGATACAAAATATCGTAAAAACTAATCAACCATTTTATATTATATAACAAAAGATAGGCGCTTGTCAATGGTATCATGATATTTTTTTCAAAATACTTTGTCCTTTGCCAAAAAGAATGCCAAAAAAACGGATAAAAGGGATTGACAAACTCCGCTTTTTTTCGTATAATGAGCTAAGACCAACCGCACCTGCGGTTGCACGATGAAAGGAGAACGGAAATGTTTGACGTAAAAAAGTCCTTGCTCCCCTGCCCACAAGAGGTTTTGATGAACGGAGAATGCATTCGGATCGGTTCTTTACACGACACGCGCGTTTTTGTTTCTTGTCAAAACGGAACGGAGGAGTTTGCAAAAGAGGCGTTGCGCATCTTAAATAAAGCGTTTACGGAGCGCGCCGCCGCACCGCTTACAGATGTGGCAGACGGTGCTTTTTGCATCATGCTGTGCGTTGACCCATGCGACAAGGCACTCATCGGCATTGAGAATCGTGAGGCGTACGTGCTGCACATTGACAACGGCGGTGCAACGCTGTGCGGCAAAAGCGCCGCCGGTATGCTGTACGCGGCGGTTACGCTGACACAACTTTTGCATACCGATGGCACCGACGTCCTGCTCCCCGTTGGCACGATCGTCGATTACCCCGATTTTGAAAACCGCGGTATTTTTGTAGAGTGCCGCTTTGGAACCGAGCTGATGACGCGAAAGGATTGGTTTGATGCAATCGATTATTTTGCCATGCAAAAGATCAATCAGCTCGACGTTGGCGTTTACGGCTGTTGGACGTATCAATACGACGACGTGCTTGCCGAATACCTCTATACGCCCATTCGCAAATACCCACAATTGCAAACCCCCAAGAGCGTGCGCTATTTTTCGGTCAAGGAAAACAAATGGGTCAAGCACGAGGGCGTTTTGCCGCGTATGTTTGAGGAGGACTTTTTCGGTGACGTCATCGCCTACGGAAAAGAGAAGAATATCACCGTACGTCCGCGCTTTAACAGTCTGGGGCATAACTCGCTCATTCCGCGCAATATTCCGGAGGTCTCGGCAAAAAAGGAGGACGGCACACCCTCCGGCTTTGGCTTTTGTACCCGAAACGACCGTACGTATGAGGTTTTGTTCGATATTTACGATGAGATCATCGACCGCTATCTCGCACCCAATGGCATTACGGCAATATCGGTTGGCTTGGACGAGGTTGGCGGTGCGGCGATTTGCCATTGCCCCAAGTGCCACGGCGTTGACCACAAGGAGCTGATGCTGGAGCACATG
Organism: Eubacteriales bacterium; assembly: GCA_045633385.1. Classification (GTDB taxonomy): domain Bacteria; phylum Bacillota; class Clostridia; order Oscillospirales; family CAG-272; genus UMGS1865. The sequence continues at coordinate 2,941 of JAZQYE010000114.1, forward strand.
GTGCGCGTTTGCAAGCACCTCAAGAGCCGCGGCATGAAGAGTATTTACGTTTTTCACGATATGCTTTACAACAGCTTCGACTGCGTCAACGAGGAGCTCAAGGAGGTGTTGATAAAGGAGGATATTTACGACGTCGTCGTTTTACAATGGTGGAGCTACGAAGATCCCGCGCACTTGTTTTGGGATAAAGCGGACGGCGTGAATTCGATCATGCGCAGCTCGATCATGCCCTTTACGGGGTACTATCATTGGACCATTCCCACCGACAGCAACGATAACATTCGCGCTTGCGCCGACTTGGCGCGCCGACTGCATTTTGAATCGATCGAGG
>JAZQYE010000115.1:0-16836 GCA_045633385.1 Eubacteriales bacterium
ACGTTTTGTCTCTCGGCAGAATCCAGCGCGCTCTTGTCGGGGCGCACGTTAAAGCCGACGATGATTGCATTGGAAGCCGCCGCAAAGGTAACGTCACCCTCGGTGATACCACCTGCCGCCCCGTGAATAACGCGAACCTTGACTTCCTCGTTGGAAAGCTTGAGCAAGGATGCCTTAACTGCCTCTACAGAGCCGTCCACGTCTGCCTTGACGATGATATTGAGATCCTTAACGCCATCGGAGATCTGTGCAAACAGATCGTTGAGGTTTGCTCTTGCATTTGCCTTAAAGACGTCTTCCTTAGCCTTGTCACGACGCTGATCGGCAAGCGTTCTTGCCATTCTCTCGTCTTCAACAGCCTGGAACTCGTCACCTGCGGAGGGAACCTCCGAAAGACCCGTGATCTCTACGGGAACAGAAGGTGCAGCCGCCTTAACGTTTCTGCCAAGGTGGTCGGTCATGGAACGAACGTGTCCTACAGCCGTACCTGCAATGATGATATCGCCGTTATGAAGCGTACCGTTTTGTACCAGCACCGTAGCAACAGGGCCGCGTCCGCGATCCAGCTTTGCCTCGATGACGATACCCTTTGCACGACGGTCGGGGTTTGCCTTGAGTTCCTTTACATCTGCCACCAGCAATACGCTCTCAAGCAGATCGTCAATACCCTGACGGGTGAATGCCGAAACGGGAACGCAGATCACGTCGCCGCCCCATTCCTCGGGAACGAGACCGTACTTGGTCAATTCCTGCTTGATATTATCGGGATTTGCGGTAGGCTTATCCATCTTGTTGATTGCTACTACGATATCGATACCTGCCGCCTTTGCGTGGTTGATCGCCTCAACGGTTTGGGGCATAACGCCGTCGTCTGCGGCCACGACCAGAATGGCAATATCGGTTGCCATTGCGCCACGTGCGCGCATTGCGGTAAATGCGGCGTGTCCGGGGGTATCGAGGAAGGTAATGTCACGGCCGTTGATCTTTACGCGGTATGCACCGATGTGCTGTGTAATACCGCCTGCCTCGCCTGCAGTGACGTTGGTGTTACGAATTGCGTCCAGAATAGAGGTCTTACCGTGGTCAACGTGACCCATAACGCAAACGACGGGAGCTCTGTCACAGAGTTGATCCTCGGAGTCCTCTGCCTCGTCGAACAAGCGCTCCTCGATGCTGACGACGACCTCGGGAGTTGCCTCGATGCCAAACTCGTCTGCAACCAATGCGGCAGTATCAAAGTCGATGACCTGATTGATGGTTGCCATCATGCCCATGAGCATGAGCTTTTTCACGACCTCACCTGCCGTAACGTGAAGCTTGGATGCGAGCTGACCGACTACGATCTCCTCGGGAAGCTCCACGGAGGTGGGCTTATAGGATACGGGCTGTTGTACGGTGGGAGCACCGCGGCGTCCCTTATCCTTACCCTTGCCCTTGCCGTTCGGGCGAGCGCCGAAAGTGTTTTGTACGCCCTGCTGTGCGGCAGAATTCTGCTTTTTCAGCTTTTGGTTGCCGCCCTGCAGGTTGCTGTCGCGGTCGGATACAAAGCTGTCCAAGCGCTCGTCGTACTTGGAAAGATCGACGTTGGATGCGTGCGTATCAATGACACGGGGGCCCTTGCGCGTACCGTCTGGGTTGACATTGGTGGATGCGCCGCGCACGATGGGTTGTGCCTTAAAGGTATCCTTGGGTGCGCTTTGCACAAAATCGCCCTTATCGTGATCGAAGCGATTGCCGCCGCGATCGTTGCGATTGTCGCGTCCGTTATTGGGCTTGCCACCAAACGCCGCGCGATCCTTGCCTCCGGGGACAAAGCCTGCGCCACGGTCGTTCTTGGGAGCACCAAAGCCCATACCGCCGTTAGCGGCAGGCTGACGCGCACCAAAGGTATCGTTCTTCTTGATGGGAGCGTTTGCTCCGGGATTGCGTTGTGCGGGGTTGCCGTTCTGCGGACGGGTTGCACCTTGCATTCCGAAATTGCTGGGAAGACCGTTCTGCTGCGGGCGGAAGGGATTTCCCGTATAGGGTTGACGAGCCGCGGGACGAGCTTGCGCGGGAGCAGACTTTTCCTCTGCTACCTGTGTGGGCTTTTGTTCCTGCTTGGGCTCAGCCTTTTGCTCGGCAGGCTTTTTCTCAGCCTCTGCCTTAGCGGGCTTTTGCGCTGCGGGTGCAGGCTCTGCCTTCTTCTCTGCTTTCGGTTCTGCCTTGACCTCGGCTTTCACCTCTGCTTTTTGACCGTTCTGCGGACGGGTCGCGAGAGTTGTCTTCTCCTCCGTTTTGGGAGCTGCGGGCGCCTCTTTTACAACTGCGGCCGCCTCCTGCTTGGAGGGCTCGGACGTGGGAGCAGGCTTCTTTTCGGGTGCCGCAGGCTTTTCCTCTGCTACCTCTGCTTGCTCTGCCTTTTCAGCCTTTTTCACCTTGGAGGGAATATAGGTCACTCCATCCAAATAGCTTCCGATATCGGTAATTTGGTTTGCCTGCGTCAAGGACTCAAACAAAATATCAAATTCCTTCGGCTCAAGTGCCTTTTGGGTGGTCTTTGCCTCAATGCCGTTTTGCGCAAGAAGCTCCACGAGATCCTTGCTCTTCATTCCCAAATCCTTTGCGAACTTGGTAATTTTAAATTGTTGATTCATAGTAGAAGCCATATTTCCTCCTGATCCTTTGTGCAAACCGCAGATTTGCACAAAATCATAAATTGTCGGTCTTGAGCCCGCAGAGCTCAAGTACCGCTGTTTTCATTTTGTTCGTTTTCTTCCAATTTTGAGAGCACCAATTGCCCCAAATGAAAATCGGTAACCGCCACGGCAGAAAGTCTTCCGCTTTTTCCGACTGCCGCCGCAAGCGTTTCGCCGTCCACATCCGTTACGCATAAGCGCACATTGTAAAAGGCACAACGGTCGCGCAACCGCTTGGCGGAATTGGGTGCGTTATCCGATGCCGAAAGCACCAGAATGGGGGGCTTTCGATCCTTTAAAGCCTCGCAGATCATCGGCACGCCAAAAACCAGCTTTCTCGCCTTGGCGCACAGTCCAAGCGCAAACAGTAGCTGTTTGCCGTCTTTGTTACTCTGCATTGTCTTCCAATTCCTTTTCCATCGAGTCGTAAACCTCGTCGGGGATCACACAATCGAGATCCTTATCGATTCTACGGCTCTTACGCGCTTTTTTCAAGCATTTGACGTCCCGACAGATGTACGCACCGCGGCCGGACTTCTTCCCTTTAAAATCAAGGGAGATTTCGCCCTCGGGAGCGCGCACCACGCGCAACAGCTCCGCCTTTGGCTTGTGCTCGTTGCAACCGAGGCAACGGCGCATCGGGATCTTTTTTACCTTTTTTTCCATAACGGCAGATCAATCCTCAAAATCGTCTGCCTTGATATCGATCTTGCATCCCGTCAAGCGAGCGGCAAGACGTGCGTTTTGACCCTCTTTACCGATAGCCAAAGAAAGCTGATCGTGAGCAACGCGTACACGGCAGGATCTCTCACCCGTCATAGTGACCGAAATGACCTCTGCGGGAGCAAGTGCCGCCGCAACGTAGTCCTCGATCTTTTCATTGTAATGAACGATGTCGATCTTCTCACCGCACAGCTCACGAATGATACCGTTGAGGCGTACGCCCTTGCTACCGATGCAAGCGCCAACAGGCTCAACGTCGGGCTCACGGGAATATACCGAGATCTTGGTACGGGAGCCGGCCTCACGTGCAACGCCCTTGACCATAACGATACCCTCTGCAATTTCGGGAATCTCCAGCTCAAACAAGCGGCGAACCAAGCCTGCATGTGCACGGGAAAGCGTAACAACGGGGCCGCGTGCCTCTTTATTGACCTCCATAACGAAGACCTTGATCTTATCTCCTACCATAAAGCTCTCGCCGGGGATCTGCTCGGAGCGAAGCAATACGGCACGGCTGGTATCGGTCTCCAACAGGACGTTGCCCGTTTCGTGATCGACCTTGCTGACCGTTGCGGTAATGATCTCCTCGTGCTTGGTCTCGTAAGCCTCCTGCATAGCAAGACGCTCACCCTCGCGGATACCTTGAATGATAACCGACTTTGCAGCAGCGGCGCTCAAACGGCGGAAGTTCTTGGTCTTGACCTCGGTCTCTACCACAGAACCCAATACGTACTTCTTTGCAATGCACTTTGCATCTGCAAGAGAGATCTCAATTTCGGGATTCTCTACTACCTCAACAACCGTTTTTTGCTGATATACTCTGACATCCTTTTTGTTGGGGTCGATCAAAATGCGTACGTTGGTATTATTGCCGTACTCTTTTTTGTAAGCGGAAACGAGAGCCGCCTCGATCTTTTCCATCATATATGCGGCGGGAATTCCTCTTTCCTTCTCCAACAGCTCCAATGCCGTAAAAAACTCAGTATTCATTGCTCTGCAATCCTTTCTTATATACCGTTAATCGTTATCATTTATCCGAATCAAAATCGTAGCGCGTTTTGAGTGCTGCAATTGCCGCACGGGGGAAGGTGCGAGGCGTTTCGCTTCCGCGACAGAGCACCTGCACGTTACCGTCGGCATCCAAACCGATCAATTCACCCAAAAAGCTCTTGGCACCCTCGATCGGTGCGTACAGGCGAACCTCTACGTCCCAGCCCTCACAAGCCTCGATCTGCCAATCCTCCTTCAATTCCCGTTCAATTCCGGGAGAGGAGACCTCCAAATGGTATGCTTCCTCAATGGGATCGACCTCGTCCAGCAAAGGATCGATGGCACGGTGCATTTTTTCGCAATCGTCAATGGTAATACCGTCCTCGTGGTCGATGGTGATGCGCAAATACATATCTGCGCCAACCTTGACGTATTCCACGTCCCAAAGAATATATCCAAGCTCCTCGGCAAGCGGCTCCGCGATTTTGCGAACCTCGCCTACCACGCCTTTGGTGTTCTTTTTCATATCTTTTTCCTCGTTTTAAAAAAATCCAAAAATTAAGAGCGGGTCCTTACAAACCCACTCCGCACGCTAACTTATACTCTACCGTAAATAGTATATCACATTTTCACGCACTTTGCAACCCCTTTTATAAAAAAAATGAAAAAAATACAGATTTTTTCACGTAAAAACAGCGCTTCAACATTTCGCGACCCCTTCCGACAAAAAGCACGCACCTTTATGCCGTTTTTTCATACAATGTTATCAGCTGCGTCCTTACGGAAGAAAATTCCTATCAAAAAGTTTTTGCCCAAGCGTTTAAGAGTTTCCTTTTGGTGGGAAGAATAACGGTACAGAGGCAACCGTAAGGCGCCGCACAAAAAGAAAGGAAGAAAACCCGTATGAGCGTCAGACGCGGAGATATTTATTATGCAGACCTGAGCCCTGTCGTTGGCTCGGAGCAAGGCGGCTTGCGCCCTGTTTTGATCGTGCAAAACGACATTGGCAACAAATACAGCCCCACCGTAATCGCCGCCGCGATCACCTCGCGCATGAGCAAGGCAAAGCTACCCACGCACATTGATATTTACGCCAACGAGGTAGGACTTGCAAAGGATTCGGTGATCCTGCTGGAGCAAATTCGCACGTTGGATAAACGTCGCCTGAAAGAAAAGATGGGACACCTTGGCGACGAAATGATGCACCACGTCAACACCGCCATTGCCATCAGCTTTGGTCTTGGCAGTCAAGAGGAGGACACGGCGGCACGCGCGATGATGAATCGGATCAATTACGTACACAGCACCTCCCCTGCCCCACAAGCACCCGCACAACAGCCGCCTGCCGCCGTGGCAATGTCGGAGCAATCCGCAACCACCTTGTCCGACGTGCAATTCCATTCATGACCTCCAATTTCATCAAGGGGCTGATTCATTTGAATCAGCCCCTTTTCATCTTACGTATTTTTATGCGTACGGCAGATATACGTGCTTAACGCTCAAAAATTCGTTTGAGCTATCCTGGCATACCTTGCCGTCCTCAATGGTATATACGATCTCTTCGGTGTTGGGATTGAAAACGATCGCACCGTTGAGCTCCACGTACTCTACGGGATAAGCGGTCTGACCGTTTTGCGAAAGGGTATATTTACCCTCTGCAAAGGTGATCTCCATACCCTTGTGCAAATCTTGTGTGTAAACGGTCAGCTTTGCCTGATAGTCCTCCTTGGAGATACTGCCAAGGTACAACTGCTTCTCCTCGGCGCTGGCAAAAACCTCGTCGATCATGCCCTGCGCCTCGGCTTGCTTCAAAGCGTTCCAATATTCGTCCGAAACCGTAACGGTAACCGAATAATGGTAATACTTTTTGCCGTCCAGCGTATTGGTCTCGTCTGCCGCAACGGCCCATATTACGGGCTCGTTTTGCTCATTGTAGTGCCACAGCGCACGATCAGCCATTAAAAATTCGATCACGGTAGGCTCTTGCTCGGCGTAGTACAGCACCTTTAAGCTTGCTACGATCTCTTGGTTACTCTCGTGGATCGCAATCGCCTTCCATTGCTCCTTGGTACCGCTGTAGAAGATGCCCTGCAAGGAGGTACACTCTGCAAAAGCGCGGTCGCCGATTTCGGTCAATGCTGCCGAAAGGTTAAGCGACTTCAAGGACTTGCACTCCTGGAATGCGTATTCGTCAATTTTGGTAACGCTTGCAGGCAGGTTGATGGTCTCGATGTATTGGCACTTATTGAACGCAAAGCTGTTTACCTCGGTGATATTGCCGGTGATCGTCACCGTTTTCAGGCTTGCGGGAACATTTGACGCATCACCGTTATCGTCGTTGAACAAATCGGCAAGGTCGTCCGAATAGCCAAGCTCATCAGTCGCACCGATCTGCGGAAGCGTCAGGCTCTTGAGCGAGGTACAACCGCGGAAGATTTCCCAACCGATGGAGGTGACAGTGTTCGGGATCACAACGTTCTCCAGGGCAGTACAATTTTGAAAAGCTATGGGGCTAATCGTTTTGATATTGGAAGTGATATTGACTTCCTTGACCGACTTATTTTCGGCAAAGGAATTGATGACCGTAACGGGAGCCACTCCGTTATAGCCGTCGTTATACTCGGTGGGAATATTCACGATCTCGCTCGTTCCATAATATCCCGTAATACGGTAGTAGTTATTGGTGGGCATACGATCATCATCGTAAATTCCACCTGATTCAATTTCAAAATTGGTAGAATACAGGGTAAAGGTCTTGCCCAGGATCTCGCAGGTGCAGATAGACAGATCTGCATCAATAACCTCAATGCTGTAAAAGCTTGCATCGGTCAGGGCAGGAAGATTGACATGCGAATCACTGCTGTGGCAATCCAGGCAAGCAGAAATACCGCCGCAGGTCTTGGTGGGCACCTCGATCAGCTGTAAATTGGGGTGCGTGCATTCGTCTCCGCCACAGCCGCTCATGACCATGGGCAAAACGAGCAACAGCAACAGCGACGCGATCAGCAAACATACTTTGGTGTGTTTCATATCTTACTCCTTATAAAAAAGATGATACATACATTATAGCACCGCAAATCCAAAAAGTCAATTCCTTTTCCGTTTTTTTACAAAAAAAAACACGCCGTGCACGAGTCTTTTGACCGTACGCGGCGTGTTTTGTTATTGGGGCGTCCCGTTTTTTTCAAAAGCATCTGCTCCATGGTGGCACACAGGGCAAACGTAATCGGGTGGGAGTTCCTCACCCTCGTAAACGTAGCCGCAAACGCGGCATACGTATGCCGTTTTGAAAGCATTATGCACCTGTTGCGGCTTGACGTGCTGTCGGTATGCCTCGTAAGTAATGCCCGACTCCGATGACAGCACACGCGCCTCTCTGACGGCTACCACGTACACCGTGTGCGTTCCGCAGGGAATGGCAGAGGTGATCACGCCTCCGATGACCGCGCAGGCATATTCCCCGTTCAAATATGGCAGGTCAAAGCCGTCGCGCGCATCCTGTCTCCCTGCAAACTTATCCACCTCCCTACCGCTTTGATACCCAAAGTGGCGGTAGATCTCAAACGGTGCGCCCGGAGAAAGCACCGAAAGATTGCACGCCTCCCCCACGTGCAACAGCTCTGCTGTATAGGTGGCGTTGTTCAGTGCAAACAACACGCGGTACGGCTCCTCGGTAATTTGCATACAGGTATTGATAATACACGCATTGATCCGCTCACCTTGGCGCGCACACAAGAGGTACAGCCCGTAGGGGAGCTTGAAAAACGTTTCCTTTTCGATCCTCATTTCATCCATAGCGGTTTGCTCCTTTCTTGTAATACCAAGAGCATCGACCGCCGTTTTGCCATTTATTCACAGCCCCTTAAAATATATAAAACGGAGGTCCCTCAAACGAGAGACCTCCGAAAAAGCTTTGATCAAGCCTTCCAATTTTTGATAATTTCCCAATTGATTCCACCAAAGATGGGAGCGAGCTCTGCCGCATCGTCGGCGTCGTTGTTCAAAAATACGGGAATTTGCGCAATGTTTGCAGAAACGGTAACCGTTTGTCCACCCTTTACGACCTCACCGGTCAAAAGGTTTGTCCAATTGCCTGCGGGCAGGTAAACAGCCTTTTCAAAGATCTGCTCCTCCAAAATGGGAGCTACCAGAAGCGCCTCGCCCAGCATGAACTCGTCGATCATATCATATACGTTTACGTCATCCGTATATTTGAGAACGGGGTGACGTACGGGAGGCATACCCGTTTCGCACGCGATCTTGGAGTACTTTTGAATGTAGGGGATAAGCTCGGTGTGCAGGTTCATGTAGGTACGGTAGATCTGCTGAACGTCCTCGGTCATTTCGTATGCGTGACGAACGTCACCGTGCGTTTGCATTTGCGAGAAGAAGGTGGTAAATTGAGTAGCGCGTGCAAAGAGAGCGCTCTCCTTCTCCTTACCGATGGTGTGATAATCCTGACCCCAATACTGGTATCCTGCCATGTCAAAGGACATGAAGGGCACACCCGACAAACCGGAGTTTACGGTTGCCAGAATCTGGTCGTCGAGCTTATCGTAGGTGCGGCCCTGGTCGCCTGCCCACATATAGGGGCTACGCTGAGAGCCGATACCGCCACCGCGAGAGAAGACCATAAAGCCATCCTTTTTGCCGTTCTTTTCCTTGAGCTCAAGCATTCTCTTGTAGAATGCGGAAATGTAATAGGTGGGATATGCGTGGTGCTCGCTTCCGGCAACGATCTTATCGGGGTTGGTCCAGCGGTAGTGCGTCACCACGTTACCGTAAGGCTTGCCCTCGTTGGGCATCTCCTCACAGAAGTCGATCTTAACACCGTCGATACCCATTTCGATCATCTCGCCCCAGATCTTATCAAAATACCACTCGCAAGCCTCGTCGTTGGTAATATCCAGGTAGGTGGTGGTTCTAAGCTTGTTTTCGTAGCGACCAACGTCGGGATTCTCGCCCGTACCGAGGATCCACGGGATCGCCGTGGTGTTCTCCATGACCTCAACCGTACCGTCGGGCTTGGTGATGGTAACGTCGGCGTGAATGAGATATTCGGGCTTAAAGCCGATATTGTTTGGATTGACGTCTCCAACACCGATATATACCATTGCATACATACCGTGTGCGTGGAGCCAATCGAAGGATGCCTGCAGGTTTGCCTTGTTCTCGCGGCTTGCATCGGTATCGCAGAAGCCTGCCGTCCAGCCGCGTCCCTCCATGCTGGCAGCCGCGGGCTTCATGTCAGCCTTGATGAAGTTCTCCATAATGGTCTTGGTACTGTTACCGCCGGGGTTGCCCTTGGGACCTCTCTTGTAATACTTTCCTGCATCGTCGGTCACGTAGGTATAGGCGTAATTGTCACCGTCCTTGACGTAGAATTTAACAGCCGCCGCCAGATCATCTGCAGTTGCATCCTTTACACAAACGTACGCGCCGTTTACGGGGATATAGAGCGTCTCCCAATCGGGAAGATCCTGCAGGGTGTTGTAGGAAAGATCCTTATCAAAGTTCCAATGGTCGGGCCAATAGCGGCAGATGTGCATGCCCTGCATCCAAGGCGTGGGCATATATGCGTGACCCGAAAGCTCGGTATAGCCCTTGAGTACACCTGCGGGCGTTCCGGAGGTATAGAAGTAGCAGTCTATTTCCGTCGTTTTGATCTGATAAGACCAAACGTTTTGCTCGGTTGCACCGAAATCGGCAACAGCGGGCTCGTAGCGGTTGATAAACATACCGCCGCCGCGCGTGGTGAAGAATACGGGAATAACGGTGTAAGAGGTGGAGGAGTTGTTCCAACCGTCGCAGGAGTACAGATCCATTTTGGTGCCGCGCTTGTTGACAATATCGAGGCGCTCACCGCCACCATATACGCCCTCAACGTCCTCCAACACGCCGTAAACGGTCATGCGGTCGTTTGCGCACGCAATGTCCGTGACCTCGGTGGTAACCTTTCCTGCGGACGTGATAAACTTTAAATTAAAAGCCTTGCCTAAAGAGAGAACGGCAGAAGCACCGCAGGGGCATGCGAGCGTGATAGCACCGTCGGAAACCTGAACGTCGATCTCCTTGGAGCAATCCTCTACGGGCTCGTTCATATAATAAGCCAGGGATTGGGAAGCACCGATCAGATCAAATGCATCGTATCCCTTGGAATTTGCCTGCATTCTCCAGCCCTTTACGCCCTCACAGGAGAGACGTACGGCAATGCCGGATGCGGTCGTAAAATACAAAGAACGGTCGTTCTTGATCACATTTTGAACGGGTGCGCACTTGCAAACCGCAATGGGGGTTGCATTGGCATCCTGAAAATTCACCTTCTTCATAACAATCGTTTTCCTTTTCAAACCTTAAATTTCATTTGCTTGACAGAGCTTTGCTCTGCTGTTATCATTGTATCATATTCAACCATGCTTGTCAATAGATAACGAAAAAAAGCCGTTACATTTTTAACGTGCCAAAGACCCTGCTTGACTCTGCAAGTCGGAAAAATACAAAGAAATGTCACTTTTATCTATTGAATTTTAAATTCCATTATGTTATAATGAAACGCAAGTAAAATACAAGGAGCAAAAAATGCAAGTATTACACGCAAACGAAAAGCAGTTTTGGGCAAGTAATGACTCCAAGACCCTGCAAAATATGATCGACTACGCCGCAGAGCACGGAATTGAACAGGTCGTTATTCCGCGCGAAAATGCACGTACGGGAGAGCCGATCTGGATGATCTCCGAAACGATCCTTCTTCCCTCCTCCGTTACGGTCCTACTCGACGGTGCGCATTTAAAGCTGGAAACGGGCGTGCGCGCAAACGTTTTTTGCAACAAAAACGCTTGGACCGAGCTTGGCAAGAGCTTGGCGGGCGAACAGCATGATATTCGCATTCTCGGCAAAAACAACGCCGTGATCGACGGCGGATTTCCAAACGGGCTGTGCGAGCAGCTGCGCCGCTCCCGTCCCGATCTTTATCCGCACATGTGCGTCAATCTGTTGCTGTTCTTACACAACGTACGCGATTTTGAGATCAGCGGCATCCGCTTTATCGAATCGCGCTGGTGGGCAACCTGCTTTATGTTCTGCCGCAACGGTCGCATCGCAGATCTCGATTTTCGCATGTACGGAAATTTGGAAAATCAAGACGGAATTGACCTGCGCATTGGCTGTGAGTACATTACCGTAGAGAATATTACGGGCATTACGGGCGACGATACGGTTGCCCTGACCGCATACCCCTATTGGGACGGATTTGAAAAGGAGCTGTGGGTAGAGGGCAAATCGTTTGACATTCACGACGTTACCGTGCGCAACGTTCGCTCCTCCACACACGGGTGCAGCTTGGTGCGTCTGCTCAACTGCGACGGCGCAAAGGAATACAACATTGAAATTTCGAATCTGATCGACACGGGCAACTCCATTTCGGGCTGTGGCGTTATCGTAGGTGTGGGAAGCGATACCTTCGCCTGCATCCGCAATCACACCATGGATGAATTTTACAATATTACCATTCGCAACGTAGTGACCTGCGCACAGGAAGGATTGCAGATCTGCGAGCCTTGCCGCGACGTTTTGATCGAAAACGTTTCTACGTTTGGTGAAAATTTGGTCGGTATGACCTTCTCGAAAAACTTTTGGGCAGAGGGCATGGTCATTCGCAACTTTACGTTGCGCGCAGAGCCGAATGCGGCAGACAGCTTGATTGCGGCAAAATGCTCGCCCGAGGCAATGGCAGACTTGCACTTGGAGAACGTTCAGGTTGGAAACGTCAAAACCGTATTCCGCGGTGTCAAGCCTCAAATTCAAAATTTGCAGATTTTCGCACAGCCCTTGGAGGGTGAATACACGCAGGAAATTCCCGCGCTCCCCCATCCGTACGGCAGATACCACCGCTATTTTCACGATCAATTGATGGAAAACCGCCCTGCAAACTCGCGTTGGGCAAACGAATGCTACGATATATAACAACCAAGAGGGGCTGAGTCGATCGACTCAGCCCCTCTTATAAATTTGATTTCGTTTTGATCAATTCCAATTTTTGATCGCGTTCCAGCAGTCGCCTTCAAAAACGGGCATCAGCTCTGCCGCGTCCTCGGAGTCGTTGTTCAGGAATACGGGGATCTGCCCGACGTTTGCCTGTACGACCACGCTCTCCCCACCTGCAAGCACTTCGCCATTCAAAAGATTCGTCCAGCTTCCCGCAGGCAAATAGACCGTTCTCTCAACCGTTTGATCTGTCATGATCGGCGCGACCAACAATCCCTCGCCAAGATAGAATTGATTTTCGATATCATACACCGCCGTATCGTCGGAATGCTCCAAAACCATGTGCCGCACCACGGGAACACCGGTTTGACAAGCTACACGGGAGTATTTTTGAATATACGGCACAAGCTGTTGATGCAAATGGGTATAGTTGCGATAAATGCGCTTTGTCTCCTCGGACATTTCAAATGCTTGGCGAACATCACCGTGTGTTTGAATATTGGTGGTAAAGGCAGTGCATTCCACCGCTCTTGCAAACAGTCTGCCCTCTTCCTCCCCCATGTGGAAGTATCCATCGTGCTCCTGATATTGGTAACCTGCCATATCATAGGTCATAAACGGCACGCCAGAAAGTCCCGCGTTGAGCACTGCCAAATACTGATCCTCTGCCTTTTCAAAGGTACGTGTCTGGTCTCCTGCCCACATATAGGGGTTTCGCTGTGAACCGATACCACCGCCGCGAGAGAGCACCGTAAAGCCTCCCGAAAGCCCCTTCTCCCGCTTCATTTCCAGCATCTTTTTGTAAAACATGGAAATAAAATAGCCGGGATACGCGTGGTGCGGATCGCGCTTGCCGAACACCGACGGATCATGCCACAAATACTCTACCTTGGTGCCGTCCTCATAGGTGATCTCTTCGGGAACGAACTCACAAAAGTCGATCTTAACGCCGTCAATGCCCGTATCAATGACCTGATTCCAAATCTTATTAAAATACCAATCCATCGCCTCGGGGTTGGTAATATCGATATATCCTCTGCGGCCGGAGTTGCCAAGGTCGGGGTTGACGCCGCCCTGTACCTGCGGCAGGGCTTTTGTATTCGTCTCTACCGTTCCGTCGGCAAAGGTGAGGTTTGCCCTGACCCAATACTCGTCCTTGATACCGTCCGAGCATGGAGAAATGCCGCCGCCAAGCCCCATATAGACCATTGCCTTGAGATCGCGCTCATGCAAGAAATCGACGCATTTTTTGAACTCAGCCGCCTTTTGACGGCAAAAATCATGATCGCGCGAGATGTTTCCCCAATCAAATGCTTCCATCAGCATTGCCGTGGGCTTCATGTCTGCCTCGATAAATTTATTGGTCAAATTTTTGACCCCCAGCCCTCCGGGAGAATATTTGGGTCCCGTGCGGTAGTAGGCACCGTCCTCTGCAAGATAGTATGCGGCGCGGTAGTACTTGCCTTCCCCACGCGTCAAATACACAAAATCGTATAAATATTCGTACGTCTCGTCGTCCTCATACACACCGACCTTGACGTAGTCGATCTCACCCGTAGCACGGGACTTGCGCGCCAACCACAAGTGCTTGCAGACCGAATCCGCCTGCTTGGGGATCGGTGCCTCGATGACCTCTTGAATGGTGTACGGTGTCGTATATTCGGGCATATCCTCAAACGTCCGCATATCGGGGGCGTAACGGCAAATGATCACGCCCTGCGCCCAATCTTCGGGCAAATATGCATGACCCGAAAGCTCGGTATAGCCCGTGAGTGCAGACTTGATATCGCCGTTTGCGTAGAAATAACAATCCATAACGTCGTTGGTCAGCTTGACAGACCACTCGTTTGCAATCGCCTCGCCAAAATCGACGCTCATTCGCTCAAAACGGTTAATAAACATACCGCCACCCCGCGAGGTGAGAAACAGCGGGATCGCCATATACGAGGTGTCCGTGCGGTTCCATCCGTCGCAAATGTACAAGGGGAAGGACGTGCCGCGCTTGTTGACTACGTCAAAGCGCTCACCGCCACCGTAAATGGCCTCCTCGGACGTAAGACTACCGTAAAGCGTCCACGTCTCCGCCTCAAACGCAAGACGCGTCACCTCCACTACCTTTTTTTGTGCGGCGGTAGAAAGCGTCAGACAAAAATCCTGTCCGCACGACAAACGAGCGACCGTACCGTCGGTTGCCGTTACGGTGAGAGCATCGTCCGCATGATCGACGTGCAGCGGCAACGAGCAATCACAGACCTCCTCTTGCATAAAAAGAGCGAGCGACTGCGATGCACCAACCGCATCAAACGCCTGATACCCCATGGCGTTGACCTGCAATCTCCAGCCCTTGATCCCCTCGTGGGACAGGCGCGCGTACAACCCGTTTGGCACGGTAAAATAAAGCGAACGCTCATTTTGAACGACGTTTTGAACAGATGCATGCTTGTCGGTTGCAATCGTACCGACCTTGATATCTCCAAATAAAATTTGTTTCATGCCTTCTCTCTTCTCTTTCAGAATCGAATTTCTCGTACCGAGATCACCGAAAAGAACTCTTTTCGCTTGCGCTCATTGTAACACAAAAGAGCAAAAATGTCAATACGTCCCACAAAAAAGAAAACGCATTTTGATACGTTTGGGGCTGCCCCAAACGCTTTTGCATTTGGGACAGCCCCTTGCTGTTAATTCCAATTCTTAATCTGGTTCCAGTTCTGTCCCTCAAAGATGGGAAGCAGCTCTGCAACATCCTTGGAGTCGTTGTTAAGGAATACGGGGATCTGACCCAGATTTGCCTTTACAACAACAGACTTTCCACCTGCAACGACCTCGCCGGTGAGCAGGTTAGTCCAGCTACCTGCAGGCAGGTAAACCTCTCTCTCAAAGGTATCCTTGGTCAAAATGGGCGCTACCAGCAAGCCCTCACCAAGCATAAACTCGTCGATCATATCGTAAACCTTGGCATCATCCATGTATTGCAGTACCAGGTGACGTACGGGAGGCATACCCGTATCGCACGCGATCTTGGAGTACTTTTGCATATAGGGGATGAGCTCGGTGTGCAAACGAGTAAAGTTGCGGTAGATCGACTTGGTCTCCTCGGTCATCTCGTATGCGTGACGAACGTCGCCGTGCGTTTGCATCTGCGTCAGGAACGCGGTAAACTCGGTTGCTCGTGCAAAGATCGCAGACTCGTTCTCAAGTCCGATTGTAAAGTAGTTATTGCCGCAGTATGCGTAGCCTGCCATGTCGAAGGACATATAAGGCAGACCCGAAAGACCGCAGTTTACGGTTGCCAGGAGCTGGTCATCCAGCTTTGCATAGTCGCGTGCCTGGTCACCGGACCACATATAGGGGTTACGCTGAGAGCCGATACCACCGCCACGGGTGAATACCATAAAGCCATCCTTCAGACCCTTTGCCGCCTTCTTTTCGATCATTTTCTTGTAGAACAGAGAGATGAAATAAGGTGCGTATGCATGGTGCTCAGTACCCTCGACGATACGATCGGGATTTGCCCACTTGTAGTTGGTCTTGGTGGTACCGATCTGCTTGCCGCCATCAGGCATGCACTCGCAGAAGTCGATCTTAACACCGTCGATACCCATATCGATCATTTCGCCCCAGATCTTATCAAAGTACCACTCGCAAGCCTCGTCGCTGGTGATATCCAAATAGTCACCGGTTCTCATCACACCGCTTCTGCGTCCAACGTCAGGGTTATCACCCGTACCGAGGATCCACGGAATTGCGGTGGTGTTCTCCTTTACGGTTACGCTGCCGTCCTCGTTGGTAATTTCAACGTCGGCGTGTACCTTGTATTCATCCTTAAAGCCGATATCCTGAGCGTCAACGCCGCCAACACGAATGTAGACCATTGCCTTCATGCCGTGTGCGTGCAGCCAATCGATCGATTTTTGCAGGTCAGCCTTGTTTGCGCGGCTCTCGTCGCTGTCGCGGAAGCAAGCCGACCAGCCACGAGCCTCCATGCTTGCTGCATCGGGCTTCATATCCTCGTTGATAAAGTTTGTAATAATGGTCTTGCAGGAGTTACCGCCGGGATTGCCCTTGGGACCCTTCTTATAATATTTGCCTGCATCGTTCTTTACGTATGCCAGCTCGTACTTGCCGTTTTCTGCATTCAAAAGGAAGAAGCGGTTTACAACAGCCTTTGCATCATCGGTCAGTGCCTTGTATGCAACATAGCTTTCGCCGCCGTTGACCACTGCGGTCAGCGCGTCGCCCATATTGTACATGGTAATATCCACGTACTTACCGTCTGCTACGACAAAAAGATTCTCCCACTCGGGAATGTCCTCAACCTTATCAAAGCTTCTGTCCTTATCAAAGCACCAATAGTCGGGGCCGTAACGGCAAATGTGCATACCTTGCATCCAAGGAGTGGGCATAAATGCGTGACCGGTCAGCTCGGTGTAGCCCTGCAGAACGTCGCCCATGTTGCCCGTGG
>JAZQYE010000116.1:0-4306 GCA_045633385.1 Eubacteriales bacterium
TCTACCTCTTCGTAGACCTCCTCGGTTTCTTCGTCCTCTACCTCTTCGTAGATTTCTTCGGTCGCTTCGTCCTCTACTTCTTCGTAAGTTTCTTCGATTTCTTCGGGCGCAACAACGGTTTCTTCTACAAGTTCTTCTGCCTCGATAGGCTCGTCCACCTCAGTTTCGGGCTCTGCCAATACCTCAATGGTGCGCGGTTGCTCCGCAAGTTCTGCCACGGGCTGATTGACCGCACCAACACCGTAATAACGCTCGGTGTAATGACGCTCGGTGGTTTTGATCGTTTCGTGCGTGGTCGTTTTGGTAACGCTGCCGTTAGCAACGGATGCCACGACCTCCTCAATGGCTTCCACGGGTGCTTCTTCCGCCACAGGCTCCGACTCCTCTTCCGGCTCGCTTGCCTGTTCGTTATCAAACTCCCAGGTAAAGTTGGCGTTGACGGGAATGACACTTTCATCCTCTTCGGGTACTTGCGGTACGTGATCGGGATCAAGCTCAAAGGTAGCCGCAGGTTTTTCCTCACGCAAATATTCGCGGATCAAGCCACGGGCGATCAGACTCTCGGTGCTTTCAAAGGGATATTGCTCCTCGTAACGAATCTCCTCGGCATCGATGGGAGAAAGTCCCTGCTCCTCGCAAGCGCGTTGTACCAATTCCAATGCAAGAGTCAGCTTGCGCGCGGAATTGACCTTGTAGAGGAAGGGTGTTTCGGCATATTTCTTCTTGTCGCCAACGTCCTTACCGTGATATACGGTATCCTCAAGCGTTGCAGGGTCAAGTGCAAGATACAGATCCAAGGTGCGTGCGCGCACATTGATCTTTGCAATTTGCGTATGCTCGTTGTTAAAGTTATTGATCGTCCAGGTAATGCGATCCTTGGTTCCCTCATAACCAAACAGCGCATTTTTGATGCGGCTGTAATATTTTTTGACCTCGGGGCGGGATTGGATCAGCTTTGCCTCAAAGCTCTTGCGGTAGTGCGCAACAATGTAACAGCCCGTCTCTTCGTCAAAGCCCACGATGCGCTCGTTGCCCGAGAAAAGATCGTTTTCATACTCGTCGGAGTCGTCCTCCTTCTCCTCTGCCGCATCCACCGCATCAAGCTCGTCCTCATCCTCGGTCTCATCAACCTCAAGCTCATCCTCGTCGGCATCGACAAGCTCATCCTGCGATTGCTGTGCGGGGTGCGCCACCGCCATGGCGCGCTCGGTGCGGAGCTCTGCGCCAAGCTTCATCAATTCGGCAATTGCCTTGAGAATTTCCTCGTTGCTGTGCTCGGAGGTAGTATTGGTCTCGCGAATGATCTCTTTGTAGGTTTCGGTAATGTGCTTTTCCACGTACGGAGCTTGTCCGCCGGGATACGCGGAGTTGTACACGGGAACGCCTTGGGGAACTACAACGGTCTGCACCGCAGGCTCTTGAGCGGGAGCCTTGGCAACCTCGGTCGCTTCGTCCTCGGCAGTCTCTGCGTCGGCATCGTATGTATCGCACGCCTCTTGCTCCTGCTCGTCCTCTGCGAATACCGCAAACGCATCCGTCTCGTCGCCTTCGGCTTGCTCGGTCAGCGTTGCCTCACCATCGTCGGCGGCAAGATTGGCATAGGTAAAGAGCGCCTCCTCCTCGGTCTCCTCTGCCTCAACCTCAACGGGCTCTTCGACAGGCTCGTCCGCAGACGCGCTGACAGCCTCTGCCTCCGATGCGGCATCGGTTGCTTTGGCGGTTACCAACAAATATCCCTTTGCGCGAAAAACGATCAGCAATACAGCCAAGATCAACGCCGCAACAGCGGTGCAAACAGCAAGCACCAGCAATGCCGTTTGTGCCGCAACCGAAGCCGCGCCAAGCAACAAGACAGCGGTAGCATAATTTTGCGTGGAGTCGCCCTGCTCGGCATTGGTGCGTTCGGCACGCGCACGGCGCATTTTACCGATCAGAATGCAAATGCCCGCAATTTCGGCACCCAGCACACACGCCAATACCGCAATGGCAATGAGAAAAAGGCTCTCGGTCCCCAATCCTGCCGCTATTGCAAAAGAGTGTTGTAACATCAATGTTTTATCCCCCGTTTCGTGGTTGATTTCCATCTATTTCTTTTATTGGAAATAAATGGCTTTGACACTTTATTCCACAAGTATATTTTAACATAAAATATATAAATATTCAATATGTGACGCAAAAAAACTTTTTGTTTTTTGTATCTTTTCATCGCAAAATGCGTCAAAATTCAACAATTCCGCAATGCTCCAAAACAAAGATCAGTTCCCCCAGCCGCTCCCGTGCGGCAAACGGACGGCAAGCCTTTCCGCCGCGGTCAAAATCCGCATCCACGCGAATACGTTCCATCACCGACGGAATGCTTTCGCTCATCGTTTCCAACAGCCTTGTTCGTTCTGCGGCAAGCTTACACGACAGTGCCTCCAGCGCACGCAAGCCGTCGTCTGCTCGTTGATAAGCGGCGCGTATTTGTTCCGCCTGCTCGGGGTACGCCGCCTGCTTTGCCATTGCCAAAAGGCTGTGCGCATCAGCCGCCCGTGCACAAGCCTCGCACAACGCGTTTTCGGTTGCCGTCAAGCGCTCCAAGCTTTGCCGCAAGGCGCATGTCCACTCCTCGGTGCGCAACACGACCGAGCAGACCAACCCAAACGCCGAGGTATCCATCGCGTTTGCAAAAACTCCCTCGGACTTGGGAAAAAGCTCTGCAGCGCGACGCAATTCTGTGACAAAATTCGATACCGTTTGTGTAATTTGCGTATCGATCTGTCCCTTTTGTGCCAAAATAGACGTAAGAGAGGCGTCCGCACAGCGCGACGCCTCCTCACACTCCGCAAGCCACGCGCCCCCGTCCGTTTTGGCACGCAGGCGCATTTGCTTGATGGAATATTCCATTTCGGGATTTTTCAAATAATCAACGTGATCAAAGCGCATGGCTCTCCTCTGTCTGGTCAACGTATTTGGAAAGATGCAATGCACCGGGCAAAAATTGTGCGTCCTTGGGCACTGCAAAGCGAATGGCGTTTGGAACGACCTCTACCGTAAAGTGGTTTTGACGGATCAGCTCACCGTCAAACGAGTAAACAAAGCCCTCGGGAGCATCGATCTCGATCTTTTTTCCTCTGCGATATTGCAGATATTTTTGGAACTTGGGATTCTCCAGATGCGTCCCCTCGGTGTAACCGCTGATCAGCTTGAAGAAGGTCAGGTGAGAGACGGGCTTGACAAGGCATACCTCCAACAGTCCATCGTTATCTAAGGAGCGGGGCGCACAGCGGAAGGCACCGCCTACGTACTGACCGTTTGCAATGGTGCAAAGAAGCAATTGTCCGTCGGGATTGATCAATTCGCCGTCCACGCTGACGCGGCACTCATGCTTCATCGCATTGAACAAGCCTACCACAATGCCCGTGGTATAGGCGTTCTTGCCGCCGATGAGCTTTTTGCGGCGCACGTTCATCATGGTCTGCGCCACCGATGAATCAAAGCCGAAATGCGTGGCGTTGATGGCGTATTTGTTGCCCACGCGCATCAGATCGATATATTCCTCACGCGCGTTCAAAAGTGCTTCAACGTCCCAAAAAACCTTTTTACCGCCGTAATATTTGACAAAATCGTTGCCCGAGCCGCACGGATAACAGCTCATGGAGGCGTGCGGATAACCAACGACACCGTTGACGACCTCATTCAGCGTGCCATCGCCGCCGCAGGCATAAAAACGAACGGGCTCCTTGTATTTTTCACAAAAATTGCGGATATACGCCGTAGCGTCGCCAGGTGCTTGCGTCTCGTAAAGCTCATAATCGACCTCGACCTTTTTCATTTCAAGGATCTGCCGAATGTTGTCAAAGGAATTATCCTTTCCCGCCGCGGGATTGATAACAAAAACGTGTTTCATAGCTGATATCCCTTTCTTTTTTTGCGCCTTGGGCGCGTCAAAAAATATTATGCCGCCAAAGCGGTAAAAATAACGTTACAAATATTTCGTA
Organism: Eubacteriales bacterium; assembly: GCA_045633385.1. Lineage (GTDB taxonomy): Bacteria > Bacillota > Clostridia > Oscillospirales > CAG-272 > UMGS1865. The sequence continues at coordinate 3,981 of JAZQYE010000116.1, forward strand.
TATGCCGAAAACGCGGATGGAATGGCATAATTTTGGTGCAGATCGTCGTTTTGGATCAAAAGCATCCCTGCATCACCCTTACAGCCGTCAAACTCGGGCGTAACCGTAACGTCGTATGCGATCATGTGCCACTCGATGTGGGTAAAGATATGCTTTGCCGCCTCCAATTTTTGAATGCGCAAGGGCTCAAAGCCAATGCTCCTCAAATAGTCGGTCACCTCGCGCTCGTTCAAAAAGCCCTTGGTATTTGGCAGCTCATAAAGACCAGACAAAAGCCCCTTTTGCGGTCTTTTGTGCAAGGCAGTGCGGTTGCCGTCGCGAATGAG
>JAZQYE010000117.1:0-18940 GCA_045633385.1 Eubacteriales bacterium
GGCGGCAAATACGGGACCGCACAAGGGGCCGCGTCCCGCCTCATCTACACCGCAAACAGCGGTGAAGCCTTGGTCGTAAAGCTCGCTCTCAAGTGTATATTCAAGCATGGAGCTCCTCCTTGGTGTATCGATCCAGCGTAATTCTGCCGATCTTTGCATCACGGAATTCATCCAACAGCATAATGGCAGTGCGCTCGGTATTGATCTCGCCGCCGCTGATCAAAAAGCCGCGCTTTTTGCCAATGGTCAAAAAAAGATCGTAATCGGAGAGCTCCTCATATTGTGCCATGTCACCAAGCTTGTATCGGGTGCTGAGCATATCGGGATAGAGCAGGCGCAATCTTTTGCAAAGCACGGTTGCAAGGGATTCGATATCCAACACACCGTCGCGGATGGCACCCGTCAGCGCAAGGTTTTCACCCACGCGCTTTTCTTCAAACTTGGGCCACAGAATACCGGGCATATCCAACAGGTCAACGCCGATTTTGGTAGATACCCATTGTTTATCCAGGGTAACGCCGGGTCTGTCCTCGACCTTTGCTTTTTTGTTTCCGCAAATGCGATTGATCAGCGAGGATTTTCCCACGTTGGGAATGCCCAGCACCATTGCGCGTACGCGGCGCCCCTTCATTCCTTTTTCCTCGTATTTACGGAGCTTGTCGGCAAGGATCTCTTTGATCATACCTTCCATTTTGTTCAGCCCCTCACCGGTCACGCAATCGGTCAGGAGGCAATGTGTGGTTTCATCGGTGTATCGCTGTACCCAAAGCGCGTTTTGCTTGGCATCTGCCAAGGACGCCTTGTTTAAAAGCAGCAGCGTGGGCTTGCCCTCAGTCAAGCGCTTGATCTCGGGGTTGCGCGAGGAAAAGGGAATGCGTGCATCCAAAATTTCGATGATAATATCTACGTTTTTTAAATTGTCCGCAATCATACGGCGTGTTTTCGCCATGTGACCGGGGAACCATTGAATCGTTTCCGAAGGCATGATATGCACCTCGCTTTCAAAATGTGATTTTTAGAAGATTGTGAACGGGAACAGACGAAGCACGACCTTGCCGAGCACGCATCTTTCATCTACAAAGCCGATATATCCGTCGCGGCTGTCACGGGAGTTATTGCGGTTGTCACCAAGTACAAAGAGCTGACCCTCGGGAACGTGAACGGTCATGATATCGGTCTCGCTGTCATAGCCCCAACCGGGACGAAAGTACAAATAGCGGTCGACGATATTGCCGGAGTAATCCTTCAGTACGGCGTATGAGTCCGCATAGGGCGCGCCGTCAACAAAAATGGTGTTTTCGGTAAAGTTGATCTCAACCAATTGACCGCCCGTGGCGATTACGCGCTTGACGAGCGTTTTTTCAAGATCGTGCTCGGCATCGGTCAAGTGAAAAACGATCACGTCATCCTGCGCGGGGGTATAATCGAGGCTGTTCAACAGGAGCAATTCACCGTTGGAGAACGTGTTTTCCATCGATGAGCCGTCCACGCGGCAAAGGCGAACCGTAAAGGTAAAGATCAAAAAGACGACCACCAACGCCCAAGCAAACATTTCCACCATGTCGAACCAAAAGGAGGCAGCGCTTTCTCTCTGCGACTCTTGGGTCGAGGTTAAAGAATTGGATTGTTGATCCATTTTGCAATATCCTTTCGCAATTATTTTGTCAAAAGCTCCATCAGTCGATAACCGTCGGCAACGTAAAGTGATTTGGAAGCCGCCGTGTCCTCGTCAAAGGTCTGTACGCCCTCGCAGGACGTTTTGGAGTCGTAGATCATAAAGGGAACGGGATCGATCGAGTGCGTGCGGATCTCAATGGGAGTGGGATGATCGGGCAGGATCATAATGCGATAATCGTCGCCGCAGCCCCTGAGGTACTCGTAAACGGGGGCGAGGATTTTTTCGTCGATCAACTCAATGGAACGAACCTTGTTTTCAATCTCTGCGCGGTGTCCGCACTCGTCGGGGGCTTCTACGTGTACGTAAACGTAATCGTAGCCGTCACAAAAAGCTTGAATAGCGGCGTCTGCCTTGCCCTTGTAGTTGGTGTGCACGTTTCCGGTAGCACCCTCTACGTCAATGGAGCGCATACCTGCGCAAATTCCGATGCCCTTGATCAGATCCACCGCAGAGATCACGGCGGCGTTCAAGCCCCATTTATCACGGAAGCTGGGGAGCTGAGGCTTTTTGCCGGGGCTCCAGAGCCATGCAGAGTTTGCAGGCTTTAAGCCGCGGGCGCGGCGCGCCTCGTTAACGGGGTGATGATTGAGAATATCGTAGCTCTTGCGCATCAATTCATAGAACTCTGCACCGCCGTTTTCTGCTTTGGGTAAATAATCCTTGATGACCTTACCGAGAATATCGTGCGGGCGCATAAAGGGGTAGCGGTCGTCGCTGTCTCTCCACAAAATGCAGTGGCGGTAGCTGACGCCGGTATAAAAGTGGCGCATTTCGTTGCCGAGCTCGCGCTCCAAAGCCTTGATCAGCTCGTCAGCCTCTGCTGTAGTGATCTCATCTGCGCTGTGGTCAAGAATGATCTTGTTGTCGTAATCCTCGTCCTCACTCAGGGTCACCACGTTACAGCGGTAAGCCGTTTGGTCGGGTTGCATCTCCAAACCCATGCTCATTGCCTCCAAGGGAGAGCGCCCCTTGGAATAGATCTTGGGATCAAAGGAAAGGATCGCCATATTGGCGGTGTCGCTTTCGGGAACCATACCGTCGGGGACGTTTGAAACGGTTCCAACGGTTGCGCGCTTTGCAAGCGCATCCATAACGGGCTTGCTTGCCGCCTGCATGGGGGTCTTGTTGCCAAGCTCCTTGATTTTTTTGTCTGCCATTCCGTCGGGAATCAATACCAGGTACTTCATTTTGGAAAAAACTTTGCCTTTCATTTTAGAATTACATTATATTATATCATATTTTCCTCTTCCGTACAAGATGTTTATAAATATTTTTTAAAAAATAAAATCAAAAAAACAAAAAAATATTATTTTTACAGTTGCAAAAGAGAGTGCAATGTGTTAAAATATATAGGATATTGAAATGAAAGCGAGATTTTTCATGCAAGGTGAAAACGAACAAGCTCAAAAGCTGGAGCAATTGCGTCAAAATAATCAAAAAATGAAAAAAAGACTCCTCGTTGCGGCAATCGCTTTTGGCGGCGTGATTTTGATTTTGACACTTCTGATCGTCATATTGCAGGCTTGTGCCAAGCAAGACGGCGGCGAAAACGTGTTACCCGAGGAATATTTTCATCCTACCTATGAAGGCGATATTTTTGAATATCCCGCCTATCTTGATAAACGCCCCGACGTGATCATGTATTGTGCATCCCCAAACGGTACGGGACGCACGACCTCGATCGACCCGGCGCAGGCAAGTGAATATCCCAAAACGGTGCTGTATCTGTATGACTTTTTGCAGATCATGATGCAGGGCGACGTTGCCGCATACAATGCTTGCTTTGGTGAGGTCTATTACAAGACCCATCAACCCAAACAGAACTTTTCACAGCAAATGATCTACGAGGCGGAGATCCGCTTTTACGCGCAGAGCGAGGAGGCAAACGGAGATCAGATCTGGAGCTATCAGCTCCGATACAAGCTGTTTGAAAACGACGGCTCGTTGCGCCGCGACGTGGGAAGTGACGCCATCGTTCCGCAATTGATCACCTTGCGTCTCTCTCAAAACGGGGAGATCGTGATCGAGGAGCTTGTTTCTGCAAGAGATTCTTAAAATGCATCATTGAGGTTGATATGAGACACACAAAAGGCTATTTTTTACGTTTTGATATTGTACAAACGGTAAGCAGAGTATTGCTGGTATTCTTTATGCTCGTTGCTTACTTTGCAAGGGGCTGGTCGTTGGGTGTAAACGGCTACATTCTGATCTTCGGCTCGTTGATCGTGTTTGGCATCGGTTCGCTGTTAAAAACGGTCAAGGCAGAAAATTTGACCGACTATCTCTCTAAGGAGAGAACGGCGTTTGAAGCCGACGTCCGCAAGGAGTTCAAGAGCTTTCGCACCTACGATTACGCTATTTTACACGCATATTCCAAAGAAAAAGCATTTTTGGCACGCACCTTGGGCAATCGCTTGCTCTATCCCGTTTGCATGCACATGGCATTCGTGATCACACCCGACGGCATTGAGATCGCCTACAAGGAGCTTTCACTTTTTGAAAAACGCAAGCCGGAGCTAAAGCATGTGACACTTCAGCTTGACGCTCTGCGCATCGACGTGCTCCAATTTGAGGGAGATGCCGAAATGATGGACGTGACCTTTTATCAAGATGACGAGGTGTTCATGTCCCTGTATATCCGCGACGACCATTTGTGGCGGAATTTCGTCCCTTACGTTCAAAAGTCGGTTGCCATCACCGAAAAAAATGCTTGAAGAACTCAACTACGGGTAGAAAAGACTCAACTTACGGGTGCTTGACATTTTTGATCGCTTATGATAAAATGACCGTAGAAGCTTGAAAAAGTGAGGGCAGAAGGGAGAGACAAAATGCGAGACGAACAAGGAAAGGATCTGCTTGAGCGGTTGCGTGCTCTGCACGATTCGTTAAAGGAAAACGTCTATTATACAAAGGTCATGCGTTGCTTGCGCATGGCGATCTTGTACGGCATTTTTGCATTGACGCTGTTTTTGTCCTGCAAGTTTTTCCAAACCGAATTTGAAATACAATTTATTTTTGCAACTCCGCTAAAGCCCTATATCGGTGCCGTATTGGAAACACTGTTGCAGTACGGCATTTTGCACTCGTTGTTTTTGACCTTTGCCATTTTTGACCGCTCACGGCGCATGGCGTTTTTGGAAGAGCATTTTGACGATTTTGACCCGATCGAGGAGCAACACAGCTTATTGCACGATAAGGATTTTTGGTTGGAGCTTGCCGTGGTCTTGGTGCTCTTTTGGGTACAACCGTTAAGTGGCGTGCGTGTAGGCCTCTTTCGCATGATCCCTACGTGGCAAACGTGGCTCCCGATTTTGCAAAAGCTTGCGCTGTTTGCGCTGTTTGCGCCTCTTTCCCTCTATTTTAGCCTTTCCGTTAAGCTAAAGGCAGATCGGGTATGGATATTGGCACCGCGCGAATTGAACGAGACAAAACTTTGGAAATCCCTTAGCGAAAAGCTGAATGCCAAGTACAGCAACCGCCGCTTTGTCGGCAGAGTATTGCTTTATGCGGGCTTGTATATTCTCATCGGTGCCGTCGGCGCGCTCCCCATTGCCATCGTTTATAGCCTTTTGCAAACAGTAATCTTGCTTGCCGCAGAGCTGTATCAGCTTACTGCAACGGTCGTCATTTTCACGGTTTTATTGCTGTTGAGCAAAAATTATCTGCGAGCGGTGTTCAAGCGTTGGCGCTTTGTCCGCAAGCTGAAAAAGACCTGCCGCGAGTACGGCTACGAGCTGTTTGATACCAAATACATTTACCGCTCCTGCTTTTTTGAATCCAAGCACCACTCCTTTGGCGTAATTGCAAACGGCAAGCGATATTATTGCCGTATCATTGCGGGGGTTCGCCGCGCGACCGAGCTTTATTTGCGGCAGGACGGCATCGGTGAGCGTCACGTTTGCCTGCGCATCTATATGCCTGCGGGCGGCGTGATCGGTCTGCACGTCAGAATGAACGTCTCTGCTTACCGCCCTTACATCGAGCTGTTTCGCCACGTGCGGGAGTTTGATTACACCTTTGACCCGAGTGAGGAAGGGCACAAGGTGCTTATCTTCAATCCCACGCCGCGACAAAGCTTTATCAAGCAAGCCAATAACGTCTCGCAAACAAGCATGGAGATGGATAACGGCATGAGCGTAGGCGAGTACAAATGCTACGGGGGCACGGGCTTTCTCAATGCTCTGATACGCGATTGCGTAGAAAAACGCGATCGTTTTGATCAAAAATACAATACGTGATTTACCGAAAAATACACCGTTTTTTTCACTCGCAAGGGGAAATACTGTTGTTATCATTCATTTGATAAAGGAGTACCCGATGATGAAAAAAACGGTGATTTTTTTGTTATGCGTCATTCAAATAATCGCACTTTTCGGTTTATCTGCCGAGGCGAGCGGAGGCGGAATGCATTGGTATTGCGTGCACGTGAAGGATCACGTACAGCCACGCGTCGGTAAGGATCTTGCATTTGTGGAAGAGTTGGACGGATATTATATCGACCGCATCAACACAAGTCCCGATGCCGTGGAGAAGGTGGTCTATTTGACCTTTGATGCAGGATATGAGAACGGAAACGTAGAAAAGATTTTGAACGTTTTACAAGAAGAGAACGTCACGGCGGCTTTTTTTGTGCTGGGACATTTGATCTCGGCAGAGTCAAAGCTGGTGGAGCGTATGGCTAACGAGGGGCATTTGGTATGCAATCATACCGTGCACCACAAAAATATGACCAAATGCACGGAGGAAGAATTTTTAAAGGAATTGCAGGAGCTGGAGAAATTATATTCTGACACGACGGGCAAGCAAATGGCAAAATATTATCGCCCACCCGAGGGATCTTTCAGCCAAGAAAATTTGGAATGGGCGCAACAAAATGGATACAAAACGATTTTTTGGAGCTTTGCATATCCCGATTGGGATAATGAAAAGCAGATCGAGCCGCAAAAAGCCAAACAGATCATTCTCGATAACGCACACAACGGAGAGGTCATGCTCCTGCACCCGACCTCTGCGACCAATGCGGCAATATTGAAGGACGTGATCCGAGAATTAAAAGCGCAAGGGTATCGCTTTGGTACGTTGGACGAGTTGACATGCGAGCAAGCAGAATAACGCGGTTTGGCAGAGTCTGTTGCGTGCTGTTGATTGCAGTTCTCCTTGCGTATTCGAGTCCCGTTCCAATGTCGGCACAGGTAACTGCATATCGCTCGGTACAAACCGAAACCAAGCGTATTGCCTTGACCTTTGACGACGGCCCACATCCGTTTTTGACCGAGCGGATCTTGGATATTTTAGACCGTTATCACGTAAAAGCCACCTTTTTTATGGTGGGGGAGAACGTTCGGAATTATCCCGATGCGGCGCGAGAGGTAATTGCAAGAGGGCATGAGGTCGGCAATCATACCAATTCGCACGACAGCATGGCTTGCATGGATGCGCGCACCGTATTGCGTGAAATGATTGGATGTGAGGATGCATTGGAGGAGCTTTGCGAATATCGTCCGCACCTGTTTCGTCCGCCCGAGGGGGCTGTAACGCCGCACGTGCAGAGTTGCTTGGAGGATGAGGACTATTTGTTGGTGCTTTGGAGCTTGGATACGCGTGATTGGGAGAAAAAAAGCACCGATCACATTGTGCGAACGGTGCTTGACGGTGTGCGTGCAGGTGATATTATTCTGATGCACGATTATATTGGCAGAAACAGCAAAACGCCCGAGGCGTTGGAGATCTTGTTGCCACAGCTCTTGGAGCGCGGCTACGAGCTCGTTACGGTCAGCGACCTGCTGACGGGGCGTTGATCAACCGAGCTGTAAAATGCGGTCGGCAAGATACGAGGCATCGTCAGCATGATGCGTAACGAGAATTGCCGCGGCGCCGCGTTCCTTTAAATGATCCTTCAGCGTTTGTTGCAGGGCGTGGCGCAGTCCTTCGTCAAGTGCGGCAAAGGGCTCGTCCAACAAAAAGAGGTCTCCGCCGTACACCATGGCACGGGCAAGCGCGGCACGGCTCTTCATACCGCCTGAAAGCTCGTTGGGGTAAAGCTTGGCGGCGTCGCCGAGTGCAACGTCTGATAATGCTTTTTGCACGGTGTCCTTTGCGTTGGGATCTTTTTTATCCAACACGGCAAGCAGATTTTCCTCTACCGTGAGCCAAGGAAAAAGGCGCGGCTCCTGAAACACGTACGAGATACGCGAAAAGGAGGAGTCGATCTTGCCTTCCTGTGGCTTCAACAGTCCTGCAACCAAGCCGAGCAGGGTGGTCTTCCCAAAGCCGGATGCTCCCATTACGGCAAGGATCTCACCGTCGGAGAGCGAGAAGGAAAAACGGTCGAATATTTTCTTTTTTTCGTAAGAAAACGAAACGTCTGTAAACGTTAGCATATCATTCTTCCTCCTTTTTATACGGTGTGTTTCCAAATTTGCGGAAGAGGTAAGCTACCAAAAATTCGATCAAAAGGCTCAACAGGATCACAGTCAGCGTCCAAGCAAACATTTCGGGGGTCATGATATACAGCTTTGCCTCGCCGATCATCGTGCCGATGGTGCCTTGCGGCATGGCAATGATCTCTGCCGCAACGCCCGCTTTCCATGCAAGTCCGATTGCCGTTTTGCAGGCGGAGAGGAAATAGGGCTGTACCGAGGGCAATATCAGCAAGCGCAAGCGTTTGGCGGCTGAAAAGCGATAGATCTTTGCCACCTCACAAAGATGCGGATCGATCTTTTGAAGCCCTTGGTCAAGGTTTGTCCAAACAATGGGCAAAACGATGAGATACGTGATAAAGGAAGGAACCTTAACAGGCCCCAAAAACAACAACGTTAAAATGATAAACGATGCCACGGGAGTTGCCTTGATCACCGATAAAACGGGATGGATCAGATCGCGTATCAGACGCACCCGATAGGTCAGAGCGGCGAGCACGCAAGCCGATGCCGTTGCGGTAAATGTTCCAAAAAGAATATTCCAAAGTGAGCGAAGCGTGACCCGATAAAACTCCTTGGTCTGCAACAGTCCCCAAAGCGTTTTGAGCACGGAGAGCGGCGGCGGAAAGAGCAACGGCTTATCGAACAATCGCGCGCCGATCCCCCATATCAATATCCAGAATGCCGCGATCAAAAGACCGCGGCATATTTTTTTCAACAGCTTCATTTGTTCGTGTTAGCGGTGTTGATGGCAATGGTGACCATCGGTTCGGGAAGAACGGCAACGTCAACAAGTCCTGCCGCAACCGCATCCTTGAGCGCCGCGGGCTGTGCGTAAGTGGTGGAGTCAATGATCACGTCACTGCCAACTGTCAAGCCGTTTGCCTCGCACAGATATTTGAAAATAAAGGTCGGATTTTGTGCGGGAACGTAAACGGTCTTGCCGCGCAGATCTGCAAAGGAGGTAACGCTTTCTTCATCGGAGGTAAGCAGATACAGGCAACCAAGGGTGTTAACAGCCAATACGCATACGCCGCCGTTGGTCTTGTTGTACACGTTGGAAGCGGCGTTGGTGGGAAGAGCGGCAATGTCGGCGCTACCGTTGATCAGCGCGGTAGTAACGACAGATGCGTCGCTTTGTACCGAGAAGTTGTATTCCTCGGTGGTGTTGCCGGCCTTGGCATCGTTCATCAGCTTTGCCATACCAAAGCCCGTGGTTCCGTTCAGGGTATAGACGTTGATCGCTTTGCCTGCGGTTGCAGTTCCGACCGAGGCTGCACGGGTGTAGTAGAAGTCGTCGGCAGGGAGTGCACCGCCAATGGCTGCGACGTTAATGCCTTTGAGCGCGTTCAGATAGGTGTTCATGGCACTCTTCATTTCGGCACCGTCCAAAAAGCATACGTTGCAGTTGGGAATTGCCTTTTTTGCAACGGGAGCACTCGTGAAAATACCGTTGTCCACAATCATTTGTGCCGCCGCGTCAACGTTTGCATTGAGGTATTCGATCGATGCCTTGTATTCTGCCAAAAAGTGCTCAACGGCATCGGGGTTTTCATTCAAAAAGTCCTTGCGCACAACGATACAGCCCTGTACGAGAGAGCCGGATGCGGCAACCTTGTTCCATTCCTCGGTCAGGTCAAGCGCAACGGAAAGAGCAGGCTTGGACGGGTTTGCTTGCGGTGCGGTGGTTCCTTCGGGCTTGGTTTCCTGGTTATCTTGACCTCCCGGCAAAATGACACAAGCCGAAAGAGAAAATACAAGCGCGATTGCTGTGATAAGGGATAGTAAACGAAGTTTCATGGGGGTGGTCCTTTCTTGTTTTAAAAAAATGTTTTTATTGATAAGCTTTGAGCATATCTTCGGGGTGTAGGAGTGTAATGGTTCTTCCGTCCTTTTGAACGTAGCCGTCCTCGATCAAGCGGTCAAAGGCGCGATACAAGGACGCTCTGCCAACGTCCAAAAGCTCGGAAAGAGAGGAGAGGGAAGCATCCAACTCAATGACCGTATCTTTTTTTGCCGACAAATAAAGGGCAAGCTTGCGCTCAACGCTTCCCGCGGTCAAATAACGGATCTTTTGATTCAAAAAGCAGATCCTGCCGGATAGGAACTCCAGATAGCGGTATAAAAACGCTTTGTCCTGTTCCAAAAGCGTTCGTATGGTTTCCTCGCTCCAAAAAAAGACGCGGCACTTTTTTTGCGCACGGATCACGCTGACGAACGCAGATCCTTGAAACAAATTTGCAATTCCAAAAAAATCACCGCTTTTCAAAAAGCGCAAAAGCGTTTCCTTTGAGGCATCGTTTGTGGTTACCGACGCACTTCCGCTTAAAATCAAGCCGACGCGCCGCTCGGCACATTCGGGGGAGTGAATGATCTCACCGCTCTCAAAATCAATCGCTTGAGCACCGCACTCCTCAAAAATTGACAGTGCCAGCTCGCGATTTGCGTCCGAAAACATTTCGGTTGCAAAAACCTTTTGAATATCTTTTTCTAAAAAAGGCATGAAAATCTCCTTTTTGTATCATTTGAGACAATTATACCACACTGTGAAACTTTTGTCAATAGCAAAATGCTTTTTTTGCAAAAAAAGTTTGTCATTAAATTTGGAGAAAAAGTGTTTGAATTTTGTAAAACCCCTTTACATTTTTTTCTTTTGGGTGTATAATAAAATCAGTATACTATATTTGGAGGGAAGAATACACATGACTTTAGTGATTCTTGCGGCAGGAATGGGCTCTCGCTACGGCGGATTGAAGCAACTCGACCCCATGACCGATGCCGGAAATTTTATCATCGATTTTTCTGTTTACGATGCGATCCGCGCAGGCTTTGATAAGGTCGTCTTTATCATCAAAGAAGAAAATCTGGAGCTCTTCCGCGAAACCATCGGTAATAGAATTGAAAAAAAGATCAACGTTTCCTATGCTTTTCAAAAGCTTGAAACGCTTCCGGCCGGCTACCATGTACCGGAGGGACGTACCAAGCCTTTGGGAACGGGACACGCGATCTATTGCGTAAAGGATCTTGTAAAAGAGAACTTTGCTGTGATCAATGCTGACGATTTTTACGGCAGAGATACCTTCGTTCAATTGGCTAAGCATTTAAAGACCGCTTCCGCTACCGATGGTAAGGCACACCATTGCATGGTCGGCTTTGCACTCGGAAACACGCTGACCGAAAACGGAACCGTTTCGCGCGGTGAGTGCGTGGTAGATGAAAACGGAATGCTCAACAGTGTAACGGAACGCACCAAGATCATGAAAAAGACCGATTGTGCGGCATATCTGGACGATGACGGCGAGACTTGGATCGATATTCCTTTCGGCACCATCGTTTCGATGAACTGCTGGGGCTTTACCCCCGATATTTTTGCAAAGCTTGAGAGCGGTCTTTGCGCGTTTATGGACGGAATTGACCAAAATCCGCTCAAGGCAGAGTATTATCTTCCTTCTGCCGTAAATGAGCAACAGCTCAGCGGCGTATGCGACGTTAAGGTCTATCCCACTACGTCCGTATGGCAGGGCGTTACTTATCCCGAGGATAAGGAGCGCGTAAAGGCATCTCTGCGTGCGATGATCGAGGCGGGCGAATATCCCGCAAAGCTTTGGGATTGATTGCTTTGAAGTGAAGGAAAGGAATGGAATTATGTCAATTTTAATTACGGGCGGCGCCGGTTTTATCGGCTCTCATACAGCGGTTGAATTTTTGAATGCAGGATACGAGATCGTTATTGTAGATAACTACTGCAACAGCTCTCCCCGTGCAATCGAGCGCATCAAGGAGATCACAGGCAAGGATTTTCGCACTTATGCCGTCGATCTTTGTGACAAAGCGGCTCTGGAGCAGGTGTTTATCGAAAACCCCGAAATTTCCTCTGCAATTCATTTTGCAGGCCTTAAGGCGGTAGGCGAATCTGTTGCCAAGCCCGGACTGTACTACTACAACAATTTGCTCAGCACCCTTAATTTGGTCGAGCTGATGAGCAAATACAACGCAAAGAATATCGTGTTCTCCTCCTCCGCAACGGTTTACGGCTCTCCCAAGACCGTACCGATCCGCGAGGATTTTGAGCTTTCCACCACCAATCCTTACGGCGAGACCAAGCTGATGATCGAGCGCATCCTTAAGGACGTATGGGTAGCAGATAATGAGTGGAGCGTTTCCATTCTGCGTTATTTCAATCCCATCGGCGCACACAAGAGCGGCTTGATCGGTGAGAACCCCAAGGGTATTCCCAACAATCTGTTGCCTTACGTGGCAAAGGTTGCCGCAGGTCAGCTTCCTTATCTGTCTGTCTTTGGAGACGATTATCCCACGCATGACGGAACGGGTGTACGCGATTACATTCACGTCGTTGACCTTGCAAAGGCGCACCTGAAGGCTTTGGAGCGTGCCGAAAAGGTAAACGCGGTCGAGCACTTTAACGTGGGAACGGGAACGGGATATTCGGTTTTGGATATCGTCAAGGCTTACGAAAAGGCAACGGGACTTCAGGTCAAGTATCAGATCGCGCCCCGTCGTCCCGGTGACATTGCAACCTGCTATGCAGACCCGACAAAGGCGTACGAGGTTCTTGGCTGGCAGGCAGAGAACGATATTGACGATATGTGCCGCGACCTTGCAAATTGGATGAAGAAAAATCCGAACGGGTATGAAGGAGACGCAAAATGATCACAAAGCAATATTTTGGAACAATGGATGACGGTAAGGACGTTTATAGCTATCTGATGAAGAACGAAGCAGGTATGAGTGTTCGTATTTGTGAGTTCGGCGGTGCTATTATGGAATTGAAGGCGCCCGATAAGTTCGGCAGAATGGCTGACGTTGTTGCAGGCTACGATGCCATTCGCGATTACGTCCTCAACCCCGGCTATCTCGGTGCTTTGGTCGGCAGAGTCGGAAACCGTATCAAGGAAGGCAAGTTTACCTTGGACGGTAAGAGCTATCAGATCTACCAAAACAACAACGGCAACTCCTTGCACGGCGGTAAAGTGGGCTTTTCTCACAAGATGTGGAATATCAAGGCAGAGGACGGCGATGAGCCGAAGCTGATCGCATCCTTGGTATCTCCCGACGGCGACGAGAATTATCCCGGTACGCTGAATGTGACCGTTACATATACCTTGCTCAAATCCAATGCACTTTCGTTGCATTATGAGGCGACCACCGACAAAAAGACGGTCGTTAACCTTACCAATCACGCATACTTCAACCTTGGCGGTTACGCATCAGGCAAGATCTTCGATCACGTAATGCAATTCGATGCAGACACCTACATTCCCACCGACGATAAGCTCATTCCCACTGGTGAGATCCGCTCGGTAGAGGGAACGCCCTTTGATTTCCGTACGCCCAAGACCATCGGTCAGGATTTTGATCTGAACGATCCCGATATGAAGCTTGCAGGCGGCTACGACCATTGTCTCTGCTTTACAGGTGGAGAGACCAAGGAGCCCGTGCTCCGCGTTGAGGCGTACGAGCCCAACAGCGGCAGATTGATGCAGGTCTATACCAATCAACCCTGCATTCAGTTCTACAGCGGTAACTTCATGTTCCAGATCGAGTCTCCTCTCAAGGGAGGATATCCCGCAAGCGTACAGTCGGCATTCTGCTTGGAGACCCAAAAAATGCCCGACTCCATCAACCACGCAAACTTCACCGATACGGTGCTCAACCCCGGTGAAAAATACGATTACACTACAATTTATCAGTTCTCGGTCAAATAGTGATCGGGTAAACGATAAAAACGGGAGCGCGAAGAATGTCAAACGCATTCAAAACGTTCCCGTTCTTTCTTTTCTTAAACATAATCTTTGATCTTGCGGCATAGAATGGATCGAGGTGATGAAAGAATGAAAAAGCTGATACGTTTTGTAACGGTCGCAATTTTGGTAGCGTCGTTACTCCTACTTGGCGTTTTGAACGTTGGTGCAAACGATGTACTGCTTTCAAACAGACCTGCGGATACAACGTCCGATCTCGGTGTAGCGGACGGATCCTTGGCAATGAACTGTAAAAGTGCCGTTTTGATGGATGCCGCAACGGGAGCGGTTTTGTATGCGCAAAACGCAGACGAAGCCCTGCCGCCTGCATCAGTCACAAAAATCATGACGCTTTTGCTGGTCATGGAGGCGATCGATTCCGGTGTCATTCATTTAGACGACGTGGTTTCTGTCTCTGCCAATGCGGCGTCCATGGGCGGCTCGCAGGTTTATTTGAAGGAAGGGGAGCAGATGGTCTTGGAGGATCTGCTTAAAAGCGTGGTTATTGCATCGGCAAACGATGCCGCCGTTGCTTTGGCAGAATACGTTTGCGGAAGTGTGGAAGCCTTTGTAACTAAAATGAATGAAAAAGCGCAAAAGCTGGGAATGTCCTCCACCGTGTTTGAAAACGTAACGGGCTTGGACGATACTGCGGAGCAGCATCTGACAAGTGCACGCGATATTGCTATTATGTCGCGCGCTTTGGTTGCCTATCCGGATATTCTCAAATACAGCTCTATTTGGATGGATACCATTCGAAACGGGAAATTCGGCTTGACCAACACCAATCGTTTGGTGCGCTTTTACCGCGGTTGTACGGGCTTGAAAACCGGCTCGACCTCCAAAGCGGGCTTTTGTGTCAGTGTAACAGCCGAACGCGACGGGCTTTCCTTGATCTGCGTGATCATGGGAGCGGAGTCAAGAGATGTTCGCAACGCCGAGGCGACAGAGCTGTTGGATTGGGGCTTTGCCAATTACGGAACGTATTGCGCGCAAGAAGGAAGAACTGAACCGATCTCCGTTTGCGGTGGAAGTCAGCCGTCTTGTGTGGGGAGTTATCAAGGCTTTTCCAAGGTCTTGCCAAAGGGGGAGGTAAATTCGGTAGAGCAACGAATTGAGCTTGCCGAGAATTTGACCGCACCGATTCAAAAGGGCGAGAAGATCGGTCGCGTTTATTACGTTTGCGGCAACAGAACCGTTGGGGAAGTGGATATCATAGCCGAGGAAGCAGTTTCAAGGATCAATTTGTTTGAAATCTTACAACGGCTTTTTGCAAAGTTTTTACTGATATAATGCTTTTTGGAAACGTGAAGAATTGAAATAGCGAAAAAAAGAAAGAATTATAAAAAAAATCAAAAAAGGTCTTGTAATTCGACAATAAATGATGTATAATAGGAATGTTAATTTCATACCAAGGACGGTAAAATTTTATGTCGATCAAATTAAATGACAAGTATGTATCTTCGTTCGTTTCCGCTCACGAATACACGCATATTCAGGCGCAGGTCAACACCGCGGCAAAAATGTTGCGCGATCAAAACGGTGCGGGAAGTGATTTTTTGGGTTGGGTAAATTTGCCCGACAACTATGACAAAGAAGAGTTTGCACGTATCAAGCTCGCGGCAGAAAAGATCCAAAAGAGCTGTGACGTTCTCATCGTCATCGGTATCGGCGGGTCTTATCTTGGCGCGCGTGCCGTAATCGAGTTTTTGAAGTCTCCTCTTTACAACAATTTGAAAAAGGATACTCCCGACATCTATTTTGCGGGTAACTCCATCAGTGCCGACGCGCTCAATGAGGTTCTTGCACTTTGCGAGGGTAAGGACGTATGTGTAAACGTTATTTCCAAGTCCGGAACCACCACCGAGCCTGCTGTTGCTTTCCGCGTATTCCGCACCTTGCTTGAGAACAAGTACGGCAAGGACGGCGCCAAGGATCGTATCTTCGTTACCACCGATAAGGCTCGCGGCACGCTCAAGCAGTTTTCTACCGAGGCAGGATACGAGACCTTTGTTGTGCCGGATGACGTCGGCGGTCGTTTCTCCGTTTTGACCGCAGTTGGACTTCTTCCCATCGCAGTTGCGGGAATCGATATCGATCAGCTGATGGCAGGTGCAGCTTCCGCAAGCCATACATACGTGGATGCGGATATCAACAAGAACGATTGCTACCGCTATGCCGCTATTCGTAACATTCTTTACCGCAAGGGCAAGAGCGTTGAGGTTATGGCAAGCTACGAGCCGTTCTCCGCTATGTTCAGCGAGTGGTGGAAGCAGCTCTACGGCGAGAGCGAGGGTAAGGATCAAAAGGGCATTTTCCCCACGTCCGTTATCTTTTCTACCGACCTGCACTCCTTGGGGCAGTTCATTCAGGACGGTAGCCGCACCATGTTCGAAACGGTGATCGACGTTGTTGATACCGGTTCTTCGTTTGCAATTCCCAACGATCCCGCAAACATCGACGGCTTGAACTTCCTCTCCGGTATGGACCTCAACGAGGTTAAGAAGAAGGCAATGCAGGGCACCATCCTGGCACACGTTGACGGCGGTGTTCCCAATATCGTGATCGAGCTTAGCCGCCGCGATGCATTCGTGCTCGGCGAATTGATCTACTTCTTCGAGCTGGCATGCGCAATCTCCGGTTATATGCTGGGTGTAAATCCCTTCGATCAACCCGGCGTAGAGTCCTACAAGAAGAATATGTTTGCTTTGCTTGGTAAGCCCGGATATGAGGAAATGCGTCAGGCTTTGGAGGAAAGACTCAAAAATTGAGGTCTTTTGAAGAAAAAAAATTGTATAATATCCAAAAAAGGTATTGACTTTGCTTCCAAAATTTGTTATAATGTGAATACGGAGGCGGTTCATCCGTTTCCAACCTAATTGTGGAGGTTTAAAATTATGTTAAAACTGATTATCGGTGTAAAAGGTACCGGCAAAACCAAAACTCTGATCAATTTGGTAAACGGCGCACTTGAGGTTACCAAGGGTGACGTTGTTTGTGTTGAAAAGGGTGCTCAACTCAGATACGATATTAAACCGGCGGCCAGACTTGTTAACTCCGAGGAATATATGATTACCGATGCAAACGCATTGTACGGCTTTATTGCAGGTATGCTTGCAAGCAATCACGACGTTACCGACCTCTTTATCGACGGTACGTTGAGAATTTGCCAGCGCGATATGGTTGCGTTTGATGCACTGCTCATCAAGCTCGAGGCTCTTCTCGAAAAGATTAACATCAATCTTACCATGACGGTTTCTATGCCTATGGAAGAGGCTTCCGAAACGGTTCGCAAGTTCATCTGATCAAATTTTATACATTTGGTGCCGCAGTTATGCGCCGATCAAGGCGAGGCTGCGGCACTTCTACCATTATAAGGAGCGGTTATGATCTTAATCATTGCAGAAAAGCCAAGTTTGGCGCGCAATATTGCCGATAGCATTGGTACGATGCAAAAACGGCAAGGATATTTAGAGGGGGCAGGATACCTGGTTACGTGGGCATTCGGACACCTCTTTTCGCTGTGCGACATTGAGGCTTATTCGCCGCAACCGAACGGCTCCACCCGTTGGAGTATGAGCAATCTTCCGTGCTTTCCCAAAGAATTTCGCTTTGAACTCAGGCGCGGAGCGGATAAACAGGTAGATGGCGGTGTGGCGCGTCAGTTCGAGGTCATTCGCGCCCTTTGCAACCGCCCCGACGTTGATACCATCGTCAACGCAGGGGACGCCGACCGCGAGGGAGAGATCATTGTACGCTTGTGTATCGATCACGCTTTGGAGCAAAAAAAGAGTCTGAAGCGCTTATGGCTGCCCGACCAAACCGCGCAGACCGTTCAAAAGGCTTTGCAGGAGATGAAAGACGAGTCCGAATACGACCGCCTTGCATCCGAGGGCTTTGCGCGTACTTACATCGATTGGCTGTACGGCGTTAATCTGACGCGGTATGCGACCTTAAAAACGGGAACGCTGTTGCGCGTAGGCAGAGTGATCGTGCCCATCGTCAAGGCGATCTACGACCGCGATATGGCAATTCGCAACTTTGTTCCGGGTAAGTATTTTGCTATGCTCAGCCGCGAGGAAACCAACGGCGAGATCGTTGAATTGCTCTCAAAAAATAAGTTTGAGCAGGATCAGCTTGCCGAGGCGGAGCGGATGTGCAAGCTTTACAACCAAACGGGAGCTATCGTTACGGGTGTCAAAAACAAAAAAGATACGCTTTCCGCAGGCAAGCTCTATTCGCTCTCCAAGTTGCAAAACGCGTTGAGCAAAAAATATAAAATGTCGATGCAAGAGAGCCTTGATATCGTGCAGAGCTTGTACGAAAAAGGCTATTTGACCTATCCGCGTACCAATTCCGAGTATCTTGCCACGGCAGAAAAGGATAAGATCAAGCAGATCATTGCAGGGTGTGCCAAGCTTGGCTATCCCGTTAAGTTCAAGGATCATAAATCGATCTTTGACGACAGCAAGATCGAATCGCACTCCGCATTAACGCCGACCTACAAGATCCCGAACAAAACGCAACTCAGCGAGCGCGAAATGCAGGTCTATTCTACCGTTTTTCGCCGCTTTGTAGCCGTTTTTTGCGCCGAGGATTGCGTGGTATCGCGCTCGGAGATCACCATTGCCGTTGGGGAATTGGAGACCTTTGTGCTCAAAGGAATGGTCATGCTGGAAAAGGGCTGGACAAAATACGACGACTATAATCAAAAGGATAAGGTCTTGCCCGCGCTCAAAAAGGGAGATGCGGTCAACATCGATTTTAAACCGACCGAAAAAGAGACGTCACCGCCCAAGCATTATACGGTTGAAACGCTGAATAACTACCTCAAAAATCCCTTTAAGGATGATAAAAAGGCGGCAAAAGAAATGGCAGAAGCCGAGGAGGGCGCAGAGGGCGACGACAGCGAGGACTACCGCGCTATTTTTGAGGGCTTGGAGCTTGGTACCGAGGCGACCCGAACGGGCATTATCGATAACGCGCGTAAGAGCGGTTATATTGATTTGAAAAAGGATGTTTATACCATTCTGCCGGGCGGCGAGTTCTTGATCGAAGCACTGACCCAAATGCACATCACC
>JAZQYE010000118.1:0-10573 GCA_045633385.1 Eubacteriales bacterium
TTTGCTTTCCACTTCTTTCTGTAAACATAGGTGTTCCTCCGTACTTCTTTTTACACCTATATTATACCATTTTTCTAAATCCTTGTAAATACGACAAAAAAGCCCAAAACATACGTCTTGGACTCTTTGTCAGTAATCTGAGGGGGATTCCAAATGGAATCCCCCTCTTCTTTTGGAGCAGGTGACGGGCTTTGAGAAATCGTGCGCGCGTTATACGCGCCCGCGACGAATTTGCGAAGCAAATTTGTGCCTCGATTGCAACGCAAGCGAGGCTTGGTTCTGATTTCCGTCACACCCTCTCTTGCTTTTGGAGTCGGTGACGGATTTAGCGAAATCGTGCGCGCGTTATACGCGCCCGCGGCGAATTTGCGGAGCAAATTCGTTGGGCGGAGTCATTGACGAAGCCCATGCGCAAAAAAGCCGACGGTAGGCTTTTTTGACGCGCGGCATTTGCGTTTTTCGCTTGCTTTATGCATGAGTTTAGCAAAACAATAGGCGAAAATTGCGGCGTTAAGCCGCAAAGCAAATCCGTCGGGGGTGAGTACCAAATGCATTTTGCATTTGACTCACCCCCTTGGTTCTGATTCCCGTCACACCCTCTCTCTCTTTGGAGCAGCCGACGGGCTTTGAGAAATCGTGCGCACGCAACGCTTTTACTGTTTACCCTAATTTGTAAAAGCACTTGAAAAGTAAGAAACATTATGATATAATAACACTATGCTTCAATGCGCATGGAATAAAAAACGGAGGCATCCTATGAACTACGAACAATATCTTGATAAAGTGTACGGCTGTTTTCTCGGCAAAACGGTAGCGGGTACGATGGGCGCGCCCTACGAAGGCATTAAAATGCCCATGAATTTGAAATTCGCACCCGAAATGATCAATACGATGCTGCCCAACGACGATCTTGATTTGCAGGTGCTTTGGCTGGACGTTGTGAAACGGTACGGTACGGACTTTACCTCGTACGACCTGCAAAAATGCTTTTGCGAAAATTGCGACTACTCCCCCGGTGAGTACGCGGTGATGCGTAAGAATTACGAAAAAGGGATCTATCCGCCCGAAAGCGGACGCTTTTGCAATGATTTTTACACGGAGGGGATGGGGTGTCCCATTCGTTCGGAGATCTGGGCTTGTCTCTTCCCTGCTCAACCAACGCGCGCGGCTGACTTTTCGGCCAGGGACGGCGTGCTTGATCACGATGGTGAATCGGTGTATGCCGAGCGTTTTTTTGCTGCTTTGGAGTCTGCCGCATTCTACGAGAGCGATTTGAAAGAGCTGATTAGCATCGCGCTTGCAGAAATTCCCGAAAATTGCAAGCTGCGCACCCTGATTGGCGATACACTTGCATGGTGTGAGCGGTACGGCGACGTAAAAACGGTGCTGGCGCGCATTCTGCATCGGTACGGACACCCCGATTGCACCAATCTGTTTCAAAACATCGGTATCACGCTCCTCGCATTGCTCAAGGGCGGGCTTGATCTGATCAAAAGCTCGATGGATGCGCTCAACTGCGGCTTTGATACCGACTGCACCTGCGCGACGGTAGGTGCGGTGATTGGCACCATCCGTGGCGCAAAATCCCTGATTGGAGAATACGGCCTTGGCGACGTTCGCTTCGTATTGGGCGTACGCTCCCCCGATCATACCGACAGCGTCTACGATCTTTCTGTTGAGATCGCGGAGCTGGGCGCGTATTTTTCCCCCGACGTCATCAACGATCCTCCCAAAAAAGACTTTGCATTTCAAAAGCGCGATCCGCTGGTGTTCTCCGTCAGCTATCCGCAGGGACCATCGATCACGTTTGGAAAGCCCACTCCCGTGGTGCTTTGCGTAACGAATAGCACAAATCGCGTAATCGATACGTCGCTTGCGATCAACGGCTTTGGCAAACGGACGGATCGGGATCTGACGCTTGGTGCCGGTGAGCACGTGGAGCTTTCATTGCAATTCCGCCTCCCCGACGATGCACGCGAGCTATACGAAAAGAATCTTGTAAACGTGACCTATCCCTTGGATGAGCATACGTACAGCTATACGTTCGGTCTTTCCGGTGCGACACTTTGGAAGGTGACGGGGCCCATTTGGAAAACCGATCCCGCATATACCGACGAGGAGCTGTTGAGCACCTCCAGCTACTATCAGCTGCTCAACGCCGTGCCCTACGACGGTGATTCTACCGACGTGGTGCGCCGCTTCCACCTCAATTTTGCGCCCGATACCGAGACGCAATACTTGACCGAGGACGAGCTTTTTGCCGCCCCCGATGTAAACGGAACATACGTAGAGGAGGTATTCGCGCAAGCGCAGGACAGCTTTACCATGGACGATCTGTTCGGCTTTCGCGGCCCCTGCACAGCGTATCTGTCACGCGTGCTGCTTTGCCCCGAGGACATGACCGTTTGGGTACACGTTGGTCACAGCGCACCATTTGCTTTATACATCAACGGTGAGTTGATTGCCGAGCGCAAGGAATGCGACACATGGACGGCCGAAAACGTGCACGTGAATGGCGTGCGGCTGAAAAAAGGCGAAAACCGCATTGTTTGGCGTTTAACACGCGTCAACGCCGATGCAAAATACAACCTGATCTTTTCCACGGGTGCTACGTGCGCCACGCATTACGTATGCATGGGCTCTGTCAATCCGCAACGATTTTAAAACGGCAAAATCGATATTTTTCCGATTTTCCAAATCATGATAGACAAATCGAGCAAAACGTGCTATAATAAATTATCTACATTTTATTGGAGGTTTTACTATGAAGTTATCCTTTGAGCAGATCAAAAGCGTTACCGTTGGTGCGGTTCAAATCCATCAAGCCAACGACGGCATTCATTTTTGCAAAATGACGGCAGGACAAATTGAGGCATATCGCGCCATCAGCGAGGCGCAATGCAACAACGCGCGTGCAACCACGGGCGTGCGCCTTGATTTTCACACCGATTCTTCCTACGTCAAGTACGTAACGACCACCACCGCAAAATATGAGCTGGCTGTGGATGGCTATCAAACCCCCGTCATTTTTGCAAACAAGGGAGAAGCGATCACCTATCCCCTGCCCGAGGGCGAGCATCGCGTTACCATCTTTCTCCCGGCTCACGGTCCTGCAGGCGGTATTGCCGAGGTGGAGCTTGCCGACGGTGCCACGCTCACCCGCCACACGTTTGATTGCAAATTCCTCTTTATCGGGGATTCCATTACGCAGGGCTGGAAGTCCGAGCTGGACACCCAAGCCTACACTTACCGCGTCAGCGACCATTTCAACGCCGAAAGCATCATTCAGGGTACGGGTAGTGCTTGCTTTGCACAAGCCACGCTCGAAAAGCTCGATTTTGACCCCGACACCGTATTTGTTGCCTACGGCACCAACGATATGGGCGGCGTTAAAACGCTGGACGAAATGCACGACCGCGCCAAGGGCTACCTTGCAAAGCTCAAGGGCTTTTACCCCAATGCACGCATTGTTGTAATCTCTCCTCCGTGGATCGTCAATTACGATACGCCGCGCACCGCGGGAACGGTTGCAGATATTTGCAAAGCCATTCGCACCGCCGCCATGGAGCTTGGCATGGATACCGTTGTGGGTGAAGATATGATCCCCCATCTGCCCTCCCTCTTTATCGACAACTGCCACCCCAACTCCCTCGGCTTTGCCTACTACGCGCACAACCTGATCAAGGCGATTTTGTAAGGATATTGTTGCATTTTTGTCGGAACCTTCTGCAAGAAGGTTTCGACACCTCCAAGAGTTTTTATCGCATTGATAAAAAAATCAAAGGCTGAGTCAAATGACTCAGCCTTTGTGTTTTTTATTGAATTAGTGAATGATGCAACGCTCGGTGTCCTTATCGAAGATATGCATTCTTTCCATATCGAAGCCGATGGTGATCTTTTCACCTGCGCGAGTGGTGGATCTGGAGGAAACGCGAGCGGTCAGCTTGCCCTCTTCTCCAACCTTGAGGTACAGATAAATTTCAGCACCCATCAACTCGGTTACGTCAACGTCAGCCTCAAGGGTTGCGCCTTGGCAGTTTGCCTCCATGTATGCAGCATCGTCGTGGATGCACTCGGGACGCAGACCTGCAACAACTTCCTTACCAATGTACTCTTGCAGAGCCTCTGCCTCAGCCTTTTCAGCAGGCAGCTTGAGCTCGTTGCCCTCATATACAAAGTAAACGCCGTCGTCCTTCTTAACGAGTTCACCGTTGAGGAAGTTCATCTGAGGAGTTCCGATAAAGCCTGCAACGAAGATGTTTACGGGCTTATCGTACAGAGTTTGAGGAGTATCAACCTGCTGAATGAGACCGTCCTTCATAACGACGATTCTGGTAGCCATGGTCATAGCCTCTACCTGGTCGTGCGTTACGTAAACGAAGGTGGTTTCTACGCGGTTGTGGAGCTTGGTCAGCTCGGTTCTCATGGTTGCACGGAGCTTTGCGTCCAAGTTGGAAAGAGGCTCGTCGAGAAGGAATACCTGAGGATCACGAACGATTGCACGACCCAGTGCAACACGCTGCTTCTGACCACCGGACAGAGCCTTGGGCTTACGGTCAAGCAAGTGGGTGATATCGAGGACGCGAGCAGCCTCCTCAACCTTCTTCTTAATGGTCTCCTTGGGAACCTTGCTCA
The DNA here is from genome assembly GCA_045633385.1 of Eubacteriales bacterium. Taxonomy (GTDB): domain Bacteria; phylum Bacillota; class Clostridia; order Oscillospirales; family CAG-272; genus UMGS1865. The sequence continues at coordinate 4,636 of JAZQYE010000118.1, forward strand.
GCTTCAGACCGAATGCCATGTTCTCAAATACGGACATGTGGGGGTACAGAGCGTAGTTCTGCGATACCATTGCGATCTTACGATCCTTAGGAGCTACGTCGTTAACCAAACGGGCACCGATGAAGAGCTCGCCCTCGGAGATCTCCTCCAAGCCTGCGATCATACGCAGGGTGGTGGACTTACCGCAAACGGAAGGTCCTACCAATACCAAAAACTCTTTATCCTTAATTTCCAGGTTGAAATCGGAAACTGCGGTAACGCCGCCGGGATACTTCTTGTAAATGTGCTTCAGGGATAAGCTTGCCATAATTTTGATCCTCCTGTACTGCCTTCTTTGAGGCATTATTTTTTATCGTATATATTATACCAAATTTCTTTTCAAAATGGAAGAGTTTTTTTCTCCAAAAATCGCACCTCAATATTGTGCAACTTGCACAATAAAGCAGCCCGTTTTTTGGCTATGCGGAAAACTGAACCGCTTTTTGTTTAATATATTAAGTTTAAGCCTTGCCTTTGGAGCGCATGGTGAGAGAAATTCTCTTTTTTGCAACGTCCACGCTGAGCACGCGCACCTTGACCGCATCACCGACCTTTACCACGTCGGATGGGTGCTTGACAAAACGGTCGGAAAGCTGTGAAATATGCACAAGACCGTCCTGATGGACGCCGATATCGACGAACGCGCCAAAGTCGATGACGTTACGCACCGTACCGGTCAATTCCATATCGGGCTTGAGATCCTCCAGACTCAAAATATCGTCTCTGAGCACGGGGGGCGGCAACGTATCGCGCACGTCGCGTCCGGGCTTTTCCAACTCGCTGACGATATCCTTGAGGGTGGGCGCTCCCACGCCGAGCTTTTCGGCAACCGCCGAAAGACCTGCGGACTGTACCTTTGCGCCAAGATCCTTAAGGTTTCCGTTTGCCACGTCTGCCTTGGTGTAGCCAAAGCTCTCCAGGAGTGCCGCAGCCGCTTCGTAGGATTCGGGGTGAACGCCGGTGTTATCAAAGATCTCCTTACCGCCGGGCACGCGCAAAAAGCCTGCCGCCTGCTCGTACGCCTTGGCGCCGATGCGCGGAACCTTTAAAAGCTGTGCGCGGTTGGTGAACTCGCCGTTCTCCTCGCGGTACTTGACGATGTTGCGCGCGGAGGTGATGTTGATACCGGAAATATAAGAAAGCAAGGAGTAGGATGCGGTGTTGATATCAACGCCGACTGCGTTGACGCAATCCTCTACCACGCCGCCGAGTGCCTCGTCCAGGCGTGCCTGCTTCATATCGTGCTGATACTGACCAACGCCGATGCCCTTGGGGTCAATTTTGATCAGCTCTGCCAAGGGGTCCTGCAAGCGGCGTGCAATGGAGACCGCACTTCTTTGCATTACGTCAAACTCCGGGAACTCCTCTGCCGCCAGCTTGGATGCGGAATAGATGGATGCACCCGCCTCGCTGACCACGATATACTTGACGTCCTCGGTGATCTCCTTGAGCAAGCCCGCAACAAAGATCTCACTCTCCTTGGATGCGGTTCCGTTACCGATTGCGATGACGTCCACCTTGTGCTTGGTGATCAGGCGCTTCATGATGGATTTGCTCTTTTCGATCTCCTCACGGGGCTTAACGGGATAAATGACGGCGGTATCGACCACCTTACCCGTTTTATCTACCACGGCGAGCTTACAGCCGTGTGCATAACCGGGGTCAAAGCCAAGAACGGTCTTGCCCTTTAAGGGAGACTGCATCAACAAATGGCTCAAATTATCGGCAAACACCTTGATCGCGCCCTCGCAGGCGTTATCAAAAATGTCGTTGCGGATCTCGCGCTCGATGGAAGGTGCGATCAAACGGTCGTAGCTATCCAGAATCGCGGCGGAAACGTACGCCTCTGCGGGGCTTTGGTTATTGAGCAGGATCTGCGAGAAGAGGTAGTTGAGCACGATCTCGGATGCGACCGTGACGTTGACCTTTAAAAAGTCCTCCTTTTCGCCGCGGTTGATGGCAAGCACGCGGTGCGGGAGCACCTTTTTGAGTGCCTCGGCGTACTCGTAATACTGCGCGTAAACCGAATCCTCCTCTTTTGCCTGCTTGGTGGAGAGCGTACCGAACTCAAAGGTCAGGCGGCGCAGCTCCTTACGGAACTCGGCGTTGTCGGAAACGTCCTCGGCAATGATATCCTTAGCGCCCTGCAATGCTTCTTCTGCGCTTGCAACGCCCTTTTCTTCATTGATATAAGCCTCTGCCTGCTCCTCGATGGAGGGAGAATAGGTGGGGTGCTGTGCCATGATGAGCTCTGCCAGGGGCTCCAAGCCCTTTTCTCTTGCAACCGATGCGCGCGTTTTGCGGTGCGGACGGAAGGGGCGATAGATATCGTCGACCTCGGTAATGGTCTTTGCCGCCGCAATTGCCGCCTCGATCTCGGGGGTCATCTTCTCCTGTGCGGAGATCAGATCGAACACCTCTTGCTTTCTCTTTTCGATGTTGCGCAAAAAGTTGAGGCGATCGTTCAGGTCACGCAGGATATTATCGTCAAGGCTTCCCGTAACCTCCTTACGGTAACGGGCGATAAAGGGAATGGTGTTCCCCTCGTCGATCAAAGCAACGGTCTTTTCGACCTGATCGACCTTGAGGTTAAATTCCTGCGCCAATTGTTCAATGATGTTCATGCTTTGTAAAGGTTCCTTTCTGTTGGGACTGTGTTTATGATTGATTGAGCTGCTCGATCTCCGCGGCGTTCAGCTCGCGCCACTCTCCGCGAGAGAGGTTTGGATCGAGCGTGAGCGGCCCGAAGGTGATGCGCTCCAGATAGGTAATTTGATTGTGGACGGCCTCCATCATCAATTTGATCTGATGATATTTGCCCTCGGTGATGGTGATGGTACCCTCTCGCTCGCCCGACAAAAGAACGGTGCAGGGCTTGGTCAGGTATCCGCCGATATCAACGCCTGCTTCAAGTGCTTGCAGGTCGGCTTGCGAAAGCGGAAATTTTACGCCGAACGCGTAGCTTTTTGCCACGTGCCGCTTGGGAGAGAGCAACCGATGCGAAAGCTGACCGTCGTTGGTCAGGAGCATGAGCCCCAGCGTGTGCTTATCCAATCTGCCGCACGGGAAAAGCCCCATTTTGCGGTATTCCTCGGGCAACAGCTCGGTCACTACGCGCTCGCCGCGCCCATCCTCAGTTGCGCTGACGTAGCCGTCGGGCTTGTTGAGCATGACGTACACGAACCGACGCCATACGACCGCTCGACCGAGATACACCACGTGATCGACGCCCGGATCCACCTGCATATCCGCGCTTTTGGCGGCAGCTCCGTTTACCGTTACCTGCCCTGCGCGCACAGCACGTGCGCTTTCTTTTCGGCTGGCAACGCCGCATTCCGAGAGCAATTTATCCAAACGCATGGCGGTCTCCTTTCATAAACGGCGGTGTGTACGATCCCGTTTTTGCAAAATCGATATCTTTGTAATTATACCATATTTTGATAGCAAAGTCAAGTAAAACAAGGCAAAAAAATACAAAAAAGGCAGGTCGAACGTATCAACCGCTTGACCTGCCGTTTGGGTCGGTTATTGCGAGAGCGTGCTCTGCTTTTTCCATTCGCGCGGAGAGGCTCCGTGCACCGATTTAAAGTTGCGCGAAAAATACTCTACGTCGGGGTATCCGCATTTTTCGGCAACGTCACGCACCGAAAGCTCGCCCTCCAAAAGCAATTCCTCGGCATACTTCATACGCTCCTTTGCCACGTACTGCATAATGGTCATGCCAAACTCACGCTTAAAATGCTCGGTCAGCGTTACGGTACTGCAGTGCAGGTTCCAGCTCAGGTCTCCCAAGGTGATCTTGCTTCCGATATTTTTTTGTACGTAATTCTGTATCAAAACGCCAAGGGAACGCTCGTCATCCGAGATCAGATCGTTGACCTCGATATACTGCGCCATCAGGCGGAGCAGGTCGGCGTATGCCTCCAGCGTTTTGCGCGAGTAGTGCGGGATCTCGATGATGCATTGGCGCAAATGCTCGGCATTGAGCGCGGGGGCAAGCTCCAACGCGTGCCTGAGCGGAAGCTCGTCGCACCCTTCCCGATCCTCCATTCCCATGGCAAAAAAGAGGTATGCGATGATGGAGCCGTTTTTCATGATGGGAGTGATCGCTTCAAAGATGCCGAACGGACAAATGTAGGTCAGCGATTTTTTGGTCTCGTCCACGTGGCGCAGCTTGGAAATATCCGACTGCATACAGACCTCTACGCACTTTGCCGCCTTGTGAATGGACGCGCAGTAGTTGTTACCCGGGCAACGGCAATGCACCACGTTGCGGTACTGCGTGTTGACCACCGCGACCTCCATTCCCGATATTTGATAAAAGTTTTGTAAAAGCTTTTCGAGTGCGGGAATATTCAATGCGATCTCCTCCTTTTTATATATCGTTCGTTATCATCATAGCACAAACCATGAAAAAAAACAAGACGATTTTGCAAAAAAGTGGAGTATAAATTAAAGTTTTATCAATTTTTCAAGTTTTTTTATCGATCTTTCAACTTTGCTTATGGATTTTTCAATTTATTTTATGGATTTATCATTGCAAAAAATTTTTATTTGTGCTATAATATGATCGTAAATTTACGAAACGGAGAACGTCCATGGATTTTATTTCTGCTTTGATGGTTGCGGGTCTTGTCATTATTTACACCCTGCAATCGCTTTTGACACGCTACTACTCTGCAAATTACCCCGGTGCAAGCGACCTTTCCTCGCCCGTGTTCACCATTGTCAGCGGACTGTTCGTCACGCTCGTCACATTGGCGTTTACAGGCTTTCATTTTGAGGCCTCGCTTACCACCGTTCTTTTCGGTGTGGCAAACGCATTGGCGATCGTGCTTTATAACACCTCGCTCATTCGCGCATCCGCTACGGGGCCCTACTCCATTACCATGGTCTTTTTGATCGCGGGCGGCATCATCATTCCCGCGGCGGTCTCGGCGTCCTTTGGCGATGATTTGAACGTGGTAAAGATCCTCTCCATCATCGTGGTGCTTGCGTCCGTTTACATGATCGCACGCAAAGAGGGCGAGGTTTACCAAAACAAACGCGCGTTCTTTCTTTCCTGCTTCCTCCTCGCCGTTGGAAACGGTGCGTACGGTGCATTTTTGGACGTACAGCAACGCCTGACCATTGGAGACGCAGAGGTCTCCCCCGAAAAAGAGGAGATGATTATCGTTACTTATTTTGTGGGCGTGCTGATCTCTGCCGCCATGCTGTTGATCAAGCAAAAGAAGGGCTTTTTGAGTGCCATGAAGCAGACCAAAAAATCGGCGTTCTTTTTGATCGCGACCTCCCTGATCGTGGCAAGTGCCATCAACTTTTTTGTGTTTGTGCTGGCTTATATGCAAAACCACGGCGGCACGACGCTGCTTTACACCCTGGATAACGCGCTCGTCTTTTTGCTCAGCGTCGCCTTCTCCTGCATTTTTATGAAGGAAAAGCTCTCCAAGCTCAACGTGTTCGGCTGTGTCACCATGTGTATCGCCCTCGTTTGCATTTCCCTCTCCACGCAGATCATGGAGCTGTTCGCTCGTTAAATCTACCCCAATATTTTATCACCACCACTCAAAATTGCTGTTTTTAGAAAGGAACTTTAACTATGAAACAAAATCGACCCTTATCCGTTGGTGTGATCGGTCTCGGCTTTGGCAGACAGCATTTGAAGGCTGCCATCGATTTTGGCGCAACGATCTGTGCAATTTGCGATACCAATCCCGAAAGATTGGAAAAATACCGCGCCGAGCACAACCTTTCCACAGAGGTCTGCTACACCGATTATCGCGAGGTGATCGCAAAGGCAGGTCTTGACGCTGTGATCATTGCAACGCCCGACCAGCTCCACCGCGAGGTTGCGGTTGCCTTTTTGGAGGCAGGCGTGCACGTCATGTGCGAAAAGCCC
>JAZQYE010000119.1:0-5119 GCA_045633385.1 Eubacteriales bacterium
TTCCCCTTGACGGTATTGGCGTTGTGGACGTGCGCTTTAACGGAAACTACTGTACCTTTGTCAAAAAGGACGGCACCACCGTTGACAATCAAAAAATTGCTTGGCTGAACCTGTGGCGGTTCGACTACAACGCCGCAGACTCCAAGGTAAGACTTTTGCCCGGTGGAGCAAACACGGGCGGTAGCGGTGAGGTTCCCAGAGGCGAATGGGTAACCGTCAGCGCCAACATCGACATGACCGCAGGTAAGTACGAGGTGTACGTCAACGGTCAAAAGGCATTTGACGCCGCTATGATCCCTCAGTATCATGACGGCTCCACTTGGGTAGTTGGAAGCGGTTTGAAGAACCTTACCATTCCTGCCACCAACCTCATCGTATTCAGCCCCAACAGCGCTTGCAAGACCACCGCAAACAACACCTACATGATGCTTGACGACATCACGATCTACGACGCCGAGGCGATCAAGATCACGGTGGACGGCAAGGAGACCGAGGCATACGAGGGCATTCTGTTTGACGCAAAGCAAGAGGGCAAGCAGTTTGTTTACGCAGTTATCGAGCACGCCGACGGCACCAAGGAGACTGTGACCAATTCGCAGATCCTTGCCGAAGCAGGCATGAAGATCACCACCTATCAGGTCGGCTTGACCACTCAAAAGGACGCACAGTTCCGTTTGGTAAATCCCACCGGTATTCGTTTCCTCACCGCCGTTAACACGGCAGATCTGACCGCTCTGCGCAATTCCGCAGACGTAAAGAAGGTTGAGATCGGTACGCTGATCACCCTGCAATCCTACGTTGAGGCGGCAGAGGGTATTTTCAACCCCGATCTGCTGGAGGATTACCTTGACGTTGCGGCAACACTTGACGCATGGTATCCCAACGCAACGGTTGCCGATTGCAACGTATTTGCAGGATCTATATCTCATATTCTCGAAGAAAACTACAACGAATTTTTTACGGCACTTGGTTACGTGACCGTGACTCTGCAAAGCGGTGAGACCGTTACCGTGTACGCAGGCAATGACGCTTGTCCCATTGCAACCTATACGGGTCTTGCAAAGGCACTCGTTTCGGACTCCACGCTCGGCAAGGCAGAAAGAGCCCACGTCGAGGCGGTAGCCGCAAAATATGAGGTCAGCGAGCGCGAGGAGCAGGTCTATGGCTTAAAGGGCTTGAACGTCCTGTCCCTCGGCGATAGCCTCTTTGGCGGTGACTATCTGGATGATAACCAGACCTGGCTGGCACTTTTGGCAAAGGAATGCGACTGGAACCTGACCAACCTCGGCCGCGACGGCTGGACGGTCTGCTACAACCCCTCGGCATACGAGGCAGGCGCAACCGTGCGCAACTCTATTTACAAGCACCTTGCCGAGGATGCAAACTACAAGTACGGCAGTACCTCTTACTATAACACCGGTAGTGCAACCAGCAAAACGGCAAAGGACGTTGACCTGATTATTCTGGAGGGTGGCGTAAACGATTATGGCTGGGGCTTGCCCTTGGGAACGGTCAACGATACCGACGGCAGCACCGTGCTTGGCGCGTGGATGGAGATCGTAGATATGCTCCTGGTCAAGTACCCCAATGCAAAGATCATGTTCCTGACCTCCTGGTATGTAACAGGTACTAACCGAAACGGCGAACAGCGTATGGACTTCGTTCGTAACGGTCTGTTTGAATTGGTTGAGACCGTATATGCAAACGAGGAGCGCGTAGGCATTCTGGACGGCGGCAACCCCGACGTTACCGGCGTCAACATGGCAGACGCGGCATTCCGCGCAGAGTACGGCAAGACCGGCTCTCCCAACGATACCAACCACCTGGGTGCAAAGGGTATGGAACTGATGGCAGAGGGTATGCTCCCCCTGATCTGGGACGCAATGAAGGAACACGTGGAAAATAAGGATTACACCCGCATCGCTTGTATCGGTGACAGCATCACTCGCAACGGATATTGGAAAAACAATCTTTACGGCTACCTCGACACCTCCAAGTACGAGGTCATGGGCTACGGCGTCAACGGTGCGACGGGCTACTCCAAGGGCATTGACCAAGGCAGTCCCAAGGCGTATATCGATCAGCCCGAGTATCAGGACTCCCTGCGCTACCTGCCCGATGCAGTCGTTATCATGCTCGGTACCAACGATACCAAGCCCGAGAACTACGGTCCCATTTGCGCAGATGACGGCGCGCAGTATATTGCCGACATCGTGGCGCTCATTCGTTCCTATCAAAACCTCGTCTCCTCTCCCGTGGTTTACGTAGCGCTCCCCGCTACCATCTTTAAGGATACCGCGCCCATTCGTAACACCCCTTTGGAGGAGAACATCATTCCTTACCTGATTCGTGCGGCAGAGGCAACGGGTGCCATCATCATCGACGTCCACGAGGCGACCAAGGATGCAGGCGCACACTTCTCGGATAAGGTTCATCCCAGCGACGACACCGGCAGAATGATCATTGCCCAAGCCGTTGCAGATGCAATTTTGGAGAACTCATAAAATCAACGCCCGTTTGTAACACAAAACGGAAACGAAAAAAGGGGCTGATTCAAATGGATCAGCCCCTGCTTAAAAAGCCGACGTCCGCGTATTTTTGTGTTGACAAACTCGTTTGACGGGTGTATAATAAATCAACGCCTATTCCGTTTTTGATATTTTGATGCACTGCAAGGAGAATTGATGATGAAGCAATATTCGCTTTGGTACAACAAGGAAGCACCGTACGGCTATGAGAACCGTACGTTTTTCAGCTTTGGTGACCCACCGCGCAAGGATGACGGATGGGAAAGATGGTCGCTCCCCATTGGTAACAGCTACATGGGCGCAAACGTGTTTGGAAGAACCGAGACCGAGCGCTTGCAAATTACCGAAAACAGCCTTTACAATCCTGCCGATTGGAGCCATGAGCGCTTCCACAATGCAGGACTCAACAGCTTTGGTGAGCTTTACCTGGATATTGGTCACAAGTTTGCCGACGTAACCGACTACCGCCGCTCCCTCTCGCTCAACACGGCAATTGCCAAAACCGAATACACCTATGGCGGCGTGCACTACGAGCGCGAGTATTTTGCATCTTACCCCGACCGCGTGTTGGTCGTTCGTCTTTCTGCAAACCGCCCTGCATCAGTCAGCTTTGACGTGCGAGCCGAGTTCCCGTACAGCGGTGCCGATCTGATCCGCGAGGGCGACGGCATGGGGCGCGAGGGTGAGGTAACGGTCAACGGCAATCGCATCACGCTCACGGGCAAAATGTACTATTTCGGCATTTTGTTCGAGGGGCAGGTCACCGTTCTGCCTACGGGCGGCGAGCTGATCTCCAAAAACGACCGCATCTGTGTCAAAAACGCCGACAGTGCCGTCATTCTCATGGCGGTTGGCTCCAACTACACTATGGAAAGTCGCGTCTTTTTGGAGAAAGATCCCAAAAAGAAGCTGGCTCCCTATCCCCATCCGCATGCCAAGGTGAGTGAGCGCACCGAGGGAGCGTTGCAATACTCCTTTGCAGAGCTTCGCGCGCGCCATATTGCCGATCATAGCGCGTTGTTCGATCGCGCACACGTCGATCTTGGCGGCAAGCTCCCCGATATTCCCACCGACGAGCTGCTGGAGCGCTACATCGCAGGCGAGCACGACCCCTATTTTGAGGAGCTCTATTTTGCCTACGGTCGCTATATGCTCATCGCCTCGTCGCGCAAGGGTGCCTATCCCGCCAACCTGCAGGGCACGTGGAACCAATACGTCTGCACGCCTTGGACGTCCGGCTATTGGCACAACATCAACGTACAAATGAACTATTGGCCTGCCTTTAATACCAATTTGCTGGAGGTGTTCCTGCCCTACATCGATTACTTTAACGCCTACCGTGCGCAGACCGAGGAGTACGCCGACACCTACATCAAAAACTACTTCCCCGATCAATACGAGGACGTCCCCGGCGAAAACGGCTTTACCATCGGCACGGGCGCCTCTGTCTTTAAGGTGGACGGCATCAACCCTCCCGGTTGCGGTCACTCCGGCCCCGGTACGGGTGCGTTTACCACCAAGCTCTTTAGTGATTACTGCAACTTCTCGATGGATCGCGACCTGATGCGCACGCTTGGCTATTCCGCCAACCGCGGCATGGCAAAGTTCCTCTCCAAGCAATTGGAGGAGCAAGAGGACGGCACGCTCCTGATCAAATATTCCGCCTCCCCCGAGCAAACGCACAACGGCAAGCACTACCACACCAAGGGCTGCACGTTTGACCAATGCATGACCTACGAATGCTTTAAGGACACCATTGACTTTGCCGACGAGCTTGGCATCTCGGACGATTTTGTCGAGCAGCTCCGCCGCGACGTCAAGCGCCTTGACCCCATTGTGATCGGTGGATCGGGACAGATCAAGGAGTTCCGCGAGGAGAACCTCCACGGCGAGATCGGAGATCCGCACCACCGTCATCTTTCGCACCTGGTGGGCGTTTACCCCGGAACGCTCGTGACGCAGGATACGCCCGAGTGGCTCAAGGCGGCACAGATCTCGATTGATCTGCGCGGCGGCGAGAACATCAAGGGCTGGCCCATCGCCCACAAAATGAACGTTTTGGCGCGTGCAAAGCGCGGAGACCGTGCATACGAGTGGTTTGAAAAGATCTTAACCTATTGCACCTTCCCCAATCTGTGGGATGCTTATGGCTCGATCTCCGGCGCGCAGCTCTTCCAGATCGATGGAAACCTCGGCGCCACCGCAGGCGTAGCCGAAATGCTGTTACAGAGCCACGAGGGCTATTTGCACGTCCTTCCCGCGCTTCCTGCGGCTTGGTCTGCCCACGGTGCCTTTGAAGGCTTGACCGCGCGCGGCGGCTTTGTGGTCGATGCCAAGTGGGAGAACGGAGCCCTCACTCTCGTCCGCGTGACCGCCCGTGTCGGCGGCACCCTGAAGATCCGCATGAACGACTCCGACCGCGTCCTCGAACGACCCATGCGCCCCACCGAAACCATCGTCTTCGTTGGTGATGATTTGATTTGAGAAAATTGAGGATTTTGAGGGGGAACTTTTTTCAAAAGTACCCCCTCTCCCCCGCAAAAACTTTTAACGTGTTGTAAGGATAACGAAATGGGAATGTTCAGCTCCCG
>JAZQYE010000120.1:0-4770 GCA_045633385.1 Eubacteriales bacterium
TTTGCTTTCCACTTCTTTCTGTAAACATAGGTGTTCCTCCGTACTTCTTTTTACACCTATATTATACCATTTTTCTAAATCCTTGTAAATACGACAAAAAAGCCCAAAACATACGTCTTGGACTCTTTGTCAGTAATCTGAAGAGCAGGCTACATGCCTGCTCTTGTTTTATCGTTCGAACACACGCGACTCGAGCTCCGCGAATTGCCGCAGGCGGCAATTACGCCAAAACGCGCGGTATTGCTGATAAACAAAATACACCGCATGAGCCCGCGCGTTTGAGTTCCTGAGTCTCCCTGTTTCCACCAACAAAAAGGGGCTTTCTTAATGAGACAGCCCCGAATGTGACAGCCCGTTCATTTATATGTTTTCGGATATTTTGCGATATTGGCAGGGCGAGCATCCCATGATCCTTTTGAAATTGCGGTAAAACGTGGAAAAGTCATTATATCCGCAAAGCGCATAAAGAGAGGAGATGCTGTAATTCTTTTGAATGAGCGCAACGGCGTGTTTGATACGGGCTGTGTGCAAATACTTTTGAAACGTGGTGCCGCTCAAATCTAAAAAATGTCTGCAAAATTCGGATTTTGACATAGCAGACCACTTTGCCATATCGTTTAAGGTGAGCGATTCTGTGAAGTTGGCATCGATGAATTTTATGCAAGAAAGAATGCGGGCGCGGTTGTTTGCTTGGGGGATGGATAGGGGAGCGCTTTCAAAATGGTATCTTGCCAGGTGCGTGAGCAATATTACGGCGCTTGCACGTATGACCTCAATATAACCGATTTGCTTTTCTTGAAATTCGCAGTGCATTTTGTCTATTAAGGATTCCACAAACAAAAGCGATTCGTTGGGGACAGATATTTTGTCGGGCAGGCTTTTTCCCTCGCCAAGATCCTTTAAAAATTGTGCCGCCAACGGAAAGGAATGACGGTTGGAATCCAAGCTTTCCTCGGTAAAGGAAAAGGTGTAAAAAAGGGAATCGCTTTCGGTGTGTATGCTGTGCGTTTTTTTGGGGGGAATGATGAAGGCATCGCCCTTTGCCAAGCGGTATTGACTTTTCTCGGTGATATGCAAAAGCGAGCCTTGAAGAACGTAATAAATTTGAAAATACTCGTGCGAGTGCGGTTTTTGCGCATCGACCGAGTTTTTTATTTTTTGTATATGGATGCCCGAATCGGCATTTTTGTAATAATTTATAATAAACCGTTTTTCTTCCATAAAAGCTCCCGTTGCATTTTTTGAAATTATAACATAAAATCGGAATAATTGCAATAATAAAAGTAATAAATGCCATAAAAAATGAAGCTGCACGTGTTATAATTATAATAAAGAAAAAACAATAGGGAGGGCACAAATGAATTACATTGAGCAAAAAGAGGAGCTTTTAAAAACTCAAATCATTCCTCAAACGAAGGAGGCTGATTTTGAAGCGTTTTGGGAGGGGGAGATCCGCGCTTTGCGAGAGGTTCCCCTGTCGGTCAAGAGACGTGAATTGGCGCTTCCGTACAAAACCTTTTCAAGCTATGAAATTGTTTTTAATGCGCATGACGGTACAGAGGTGACTGCTTATTTTTGCGTGCCGAATACTTATCGCGGTGAAAAGCTGCCGTGTGTAGCCCTTTATCACGGCGGCGGAGGAATGTTTGGGATCCAACCCGAATTTGTGGCAACGGGCGTTTGCACCTTTAGTATGGATTGTCGCACGCAAGGCGGCAAAACCTCCGATCAAGCCTCCTATGAATATATGGACGATTATCACGGCGGTATTATGTCGCACGGGCTTCTTGATGAGCACAATTTTTATATGAGAAATTTGTATTTGGATGCAGTTCGCGCAATTGACGTAATTGCTACCTTACCCGAGGTGGATGCAGAGCGGATCGTTGCGCACGGTCAATCCCAAGGAGGCGCGCTTTCCATTGTTGCCGCGGCTTTTTCGGGTAAGGTGAAAAAGGCTTATCCGACAGTACCGAGTTATTCTTGCTTGCAACAGCGCGTAGAGAATGGGTCAGGCGTTTTCGCCTCGGTAAAGTCGTACCTTACGCTTTATCCCTCGCATACAGACCGCGCTTTGAAAACGGTCAGTTATTTTGATATTAACAATATTGTGTCTTTTTTGAAGGTCCCGGTCGACTTTTTCCTTGGGTTGACCGATCCCGCTTGTTTGCCGCCGTTTGTATATTCTCCCTACGCGCACACCGATTCTCCAAAAAAAATCACCATTGCCCCCTTTACACCGCATACGATCTCACGCGAGTACAAGCTGGAGCTGTTAAAAGAGCTTTCGGAGCTTTAACGCTTTGATCTTATGAAATACTTATTGGTTCTTTTAACCTCATCGCTGTCAACGGCGAAGGTGACCTTTCAAAGTCAATTGGCAAAAAAAGAAAGCCGCTCGGTTGCCGACAATATATTTTTTAATACGCTGATCTTTTTTGCTGCCTCGCTGTTGTTTCTTCCGTATCTTTTTTCGGCATCCTTAAAAATTTGGGCGTATGCCGCTGTGTATGCTTTTTGCAACGTTTTATTCCAAATTGTGTATAGCGTTGCTCTTTCGCGCGGAAACGTTTCGGTAGCGGTGATGTTTGCCAATTTCGGCATGCTTGTCCCCGTTGCGTTTTCGGTTGCGCTGTTTGGGGATACGCCCTCGGTATTCAGGATTGTCGGTATATGCTTGATTATGGTTGCCCTGGTCTTTACTTTGAAAAAAGGGGGCATTTCCCAAAAGGGATACCGTTGGTTGGTTCTTTTTTGCATGCTGGCAAACGGCTGCGGTTTGACCGTGCAAAAACTTTTTGCGCTTTCGGGAGAGGGGGGAAGCATTTTTTCCTTCGTAAGTGCGGGATATTTACTGAGTGCGCTTATGTGTGCCGTCTCATACGGCGGAGCGGTTGTCATCACAAAGCCGCAAAAAAAGATGCGGCTTCACGGTCGGCTTTTCGTTTTTGCGATTGCGGCGGGTGTTTCCCTCGGTGCTTTTCTGGCGCTGAACACCTATGCCGGAAAAACGGTGGACGGCAGCTTTCATTATCCCGCCCATTCGGGATGTGCGATCTTGCTTTCGTCGTTGGCGGGGACTGTCATATTCCGTGAAAAGCTTTCGAGGCAGCAGTGTATTGCGTGCATCATTGGCGGCGTTGCGATCGTACTGATGAATTTTTAAAAAGTGATATGATCAAAAAACAGCAAGGGTGTCCCGCCCATAAGGTAATGTGCTCCCATGTCAAGTAGACAGCTGAAAAAACAAAAAGAATTTACAAATTGAATTTACAAATTGAATAGATTCTTTCATCTGGTGCTGTCTCAAATGCTTTTTATCGCACTTGAGACAGCACCACTGGGCAAAGCCCATACCCCTAAAGATGCACGTATCTTTAGGCTCTCCCTTAGGGAGAGCTCCCGCGGTAGCGGGTGAGAGGGTAGTCGTTGCAACAATTTGCCCTCTCCGTCGGCTACGCCGCCACCTCTCCCAATGGGAGAGGCTTTTCGTTAACCTCATTATAACACAAATTGGCAGAGAAAACAAGTCCTTTGCCGATATTTATATGTGTATCCGTAGGGGAGACCTGCGGTCTCCCGCGGGCGAACGCAGTTCGCCCCTACGGTAAACATCCTTATGAGAAGGAGCGCAACTCGACTCTTTTTTTAATCCATATTTGCCGTAACAACAACGTTTGCCTCAGTACCGAGCAGATTTGCAATGACCACGTCACCGATGCGCGCGGGGAGGGTGACGGTCGCTTTGTTGATCTCGCGCATACAATCCATCATCAATTCCTTGGGGATGGGGCGGTCGGTCTTCACGGCAATTACGCCGCCCTTGCTTGTGCGTGCAATGCTGGTGACCGTGCGCACGGGATGCGTGCACTCGTCATTGGCGTACTGCTTGCCGCGCGGACAGGTGTTGCCGCTGACGGAGGTGACCACGCCGTTTTCGATTTCTACGCAAAGTCTGCAACCTACGGGGCAGACGATACAAGTCAATTCTCTTGTCACGTTATTGTACCTCCAAGCTGAAGTAAAGCGCGCAGGCACCCGCAAATTGCTCCGATTTGAGCTTGATGCTCTCCATTTCGCCGGGGGCAACGCGGCTCTTCTTCTTTTGGTAGATCATGCGCTCACCGTCCGATACGCGAATGGTAACGTTGCGGTAAACGTCAGCCACGCGGAAGTAAACGGTCACGTCCTTTTGCTGTGTAATGCATTGGGGAACGGTGTAGCGGATCTTACCGTCGGTGGAGAGGGGGATATGAACGGTCTTTTTGCCGGCACCGAGGATATAATCTGCGGCGCTTTTTCCCGCAATGGCAGCCTCCTCGGAAACAAAGTCCACAAGATCGTGCACGTGCAAGACGTTTCCGCAGGCAAAAATGCCTTCTACGTCGGTTTGTCGATCCTGATCGACCACAGCACCTCCCGTGACGCGATCAAGCGGAACCGAGGCTGTTTTGGAAAGCTCGTTTTCGGGAATGAGACCAACCGACAGCAACAGGGTATCGCAGGGAATGTACTCGCGCGTTTCGGGAATGGGGCGGCGATGCTCGTCCACCTTTGCGATGGTCACACCCGAAAGGCGTTCCTTGCCGTGGATCTCCACTACCGTGTGGCTGAGCTTTAGGGGAATATCAAAATCATTCAGGCATTGCTCGATGTTGCGCGCAAGACCGCCCGAGTAGGGCATCAGCTCGCACACGGCGTGAACCTTTGCACCCTCCAGCGTCATGCGGCGCGCCATGATCAAACCGATGTCGCCCGAACCGAGAATAA
>JAZQYE010000121.1:0-10880 GCA_045633385.1 Eubacteriales bacterium
CCTTTCAATCGTCCACCTCTGCTTTTCAAGCATCGTGTTTTGGTTGTAGACCGCAATGACGTCACCCTCGCCAAACATTTTATAGTGCGCGTTCACACCCGGATTCTTCTGCACGTCGGTTCTTATTTTTGCGTGTATCACGCTACCCTCCACCGACTCCACCGTGTAATAGTTGCCGTGGATGTTTAGCGCGTCGTCCTTCATGCTCTCAAGCACCGTGTTAACTATCTCTACCTTGCCGCGGCAGGATATGAGATGTATCGCATCGGCGGCGTTGGTAGCTATGCCGTGGGATCGATCGTCGTAAAACATTTTAAGCCCGTCAAGCGTGATGTTTTCGGAATACATGCCCAAAATGCCCATTCCGCCGCCGTTCAGCACTCGGAAATTTTCAAGCTTCACGTTCTTTGAGCGAATTATAAAGCAGGAGCTGAGGTCACGGTCTGCATGGGTCTGAGCGCAGGTAACGCCCGTGCACAATCCGGGAGGAATCTCGCCCCTAAGCACGATAAAGTCCCCTCTTTGCTCAGCATAAAGGTCAAAATATTTAAAGGGATATTGCTCGTGCGGGATGAATGGAAGATTGCCGCCTATTCTCACAAGGCACATGCTGACACACTCGTGAGTATCGTGGCTATAAAGATTGAAAAAGTGTGGCTCGGTAAGCGCGGTGCGGTATTCCTTGCCGTGGACCATCGGTATAAGATAGCCGTCCTCGGCTTTCATCGGAAAGTGCTTTTTCTGAGCCTCGGTTTGCTTGCACCAAATCTCGCCGTCCTTAATTTCAACTATCTCGATCTCATCCATAAGCGATCGCTCGTATTCGATGACAACGTTTTTGACGGTCACGTTCTCACAGCCGTCAAGCACAAAGGGCTGTATCGTGTCGTCACGCAGATAGAGCGTGGCGCCGCCAAAATCAAGTGTCACATTTGAAATATCCTTTAAATAAACCGCCGTGTCAAGCCAAGTCTTCTCTGAGGAATATATAGCTCGGTATATTTTTTCTTCAAGGCACACCGCCTCGTCAAGCGTTACGCTTACGTCACCGTCAAAGCGGTATTCTCTGTTGCTTTCAAAATTAATCGGTATGTTTTTAAGAGTCATAAGCTTCTCGATCGACCTCTTGCTAATCAAATTTTCATAAGATAATTATACTACATAAATTGCTAAGTGTCAATAAAAATATATTGGACACATCACCGTATCATATGTCATAATGCTTTCCTCAACATACGGCGACCTTTACGTAGAGATGATGGGTCTGATCGGCGCAGGTAACAACCCCATGGTTAGAAACAACCGCAGGTTGTTTTAATGACATGTCGCAGTTGCAGTTGCTATCGAAGAGGCAAGCAAGTAATCCTTGCGGCGTAAGGCTTTTTGAGATTTTCAGGGCTTCATTTAGGCTTTGTAAAAATTAAATTGCCAAAAATTGAACAATAAAAAGTTGGACACATCATTTTGAAGCAAATCCAAAGTGATGTGTCCGATTTTTTTTATAATTCCATACCGCCGTCCCAAGCGAATTCCTCGCCCGTGGCTTCTACCGTGTGCATTTGCACTTGCTGATTGAAATCCACGCAAAACTGCAAAAGTTCAACCGAAATACCCTCTTTTCCATCTGCGGGAACGTACTCAATTGATTGAATGCTCCCCTCCGGATACGGATTTTCATATACGGTTTCGTAGGCGAACCCATCCCGATATTTTACGGGCATGGTTGAGTAAGAAATCTCTCTCAAGCCCGAATCCTTGTAATTTTCATCATAATATTTGCAGGAGATATTGCCGCCGTATCTCACAGGGAGATCGGCAACTCTTCCGTCGTTGTACGTCACTCTGTAATGACCGAGCAAATACTCCGAATCCACAATGAAAACGCCGTCGTAAAAGATTTTGTAATTGATCTTGTGAGCTGTGGTGTGGACGATTTTGATGCCTGATCGGATTCCCTTATTTTTAATGCGATACGCCTCGCGAAAGGTCTTAAAATGCTTTTCTTCACATGACATTTTTCCAAATCTCTCGCACCAAAATGCATATGCCGTTACGATCAGCGAAAAGAATTGCCCATTACGTTGCATATACTCCTCGCCAAACGAGCCCCAGTTCGAAACAAAGCCGCCTAAAATTCCCTGCTTTCTTCTTTGAGCCCAACTTTCGACATTGATCGCGTTTAAATTTGCAAAATAGGTTCGAAAGCCTCTCGAGTGGTATACCTTATCGTACTCCTTGTTAAACGGATAGTACCAATGCAGTATTTCCACGTCGCGCGAAATAAGGTCGCGACAAGGAAAGAGTGCGTGAACGTGTGCTTCCCCCTTGCCGTGTCCCGCACCGCCGATTGGCTCACCGCTTCCGGGATAATAGCGAGCGTTCAGCAGTTTTTCGCCCCACATCATCGTACGTATGCCCTTTTCCTTCAAAAAGGCGTTTATGCGGTTTACGTCATTTGCGTAAAGCATGGGTGCGGGCGTGGGCTTGCACCTTTTACATATCCTTATAGAATACGCCTCGTCGTGCCCGATGTTGATTCTTGATGGCTCAAAAACCTCGATAACCTCTTCGAGAATGTCAAACACGTATTGATAAACGTCAGGATGATTGGGGCAATACGAATCAGGATAAGCGTCGTTTTGCCGCTCGCTCAGATGAGGATAAGCCATTACAAGATAATCGCAGTGGCTTAAAGTCGGGCATTCGGGAATCACTTCAAGCCCACGCGAACGGCAATATTCCGCAATGCTTCGGCACTCTTCTTTGGTGAGAATATCCCCTTCGGCATTATCGCAGTGGATTGAGTTTTTAGGCCACGGGTAGGTTTTATGCTGGATTTCGTGCGCCTTGCCCGAATATTTATGAACCTCTTTGCAAAACGCAGACCACACCTCATTGATGCGCGGATGTCTGTCATATTGCATTGCGCCGCCGATCTCCAAGATGATACTGTTGTATTTTAATTCCGATAAAAAATCTACGATTTTGCAAAAATCCTTAAAGCCCGCTCTTGACGGAAGGTATGCACGGTAACCTCTTGTTTCAAACAAAGGATAATCGTATAAAAATCCACGCTGAAGCTCTCCTGACGTATACAGTGCGCACAAGGTAGACGCTGCGTAAATAAACGCACGCGCGCTTGACGCCCATACGGTTGTTACGGTATCTACCGTTATAGCATACTCTTCGGCGTTTGCAAAGGAGCATCTGTATTTGCCAATTCTGTTGATTACGTCCTCGGTTAAACCAAGAACAAATCTGATTTCTTTGATCGTTCCGTTTTCAAGTGACGTATTGCTGTCAATGAGTTTGTTTATACAATCTGAATACTGTGCATCGTCAAAAAGATACGTGGCATTCTTTCCTAAAGATAACCTCGTTTTTTCCTTTTGATAAAGTTTTAAATCAAAAAACATCTTAAATCCCCTCGTATTTACTTATAAATGTCGAGCATATATCGGTCGTACGTCGCATAATAATTGTATCATCTTTTTTTACGCTTTGTCAAGAGATTTTCAAAAAAATATGAAGTAGCCCTCCCCTTTGAGACTGCCCGTGTTTTCCCCATCCTGAAACGAGGAATAACCCCATGGTTGGTATGACGGTAGCAGTAGCCGTAGCGATTGAGGAAGCAAGCAAAAAATCAACAACGCTGTTGACAAACAACCTATCATAGGGCAAAAAACGCTACGCACTCGCATTTATCATGAATAAAATCAGCATCATCCCCTCCAGTTGGGATTGAATTGACTGATATCGGAATCATCGAAGGACAGTACCCTGTAATATTTATGCAGGCATGCATCTGTTCCCAAATCGTTTCCGATGTGGCTGATCGTATAAAACTCCGGCAAAACCCAAAGAATGTGATTTGTGTTGTATGCGAGAAAGTGCTTTGCGCCCAATGCTTCCATTTTATCCACCCATCCGCGGTAAACATCGATGGGAAGCTTTTCGCCCCACGGTAATACGCAATAGGTCTTGACGCCGTACGTTTCTTCAAGATGGACAAATTCATGTACGTATTTGCAGTTTTTCTCCATACTGCCGTAATTCCGCTTGACAATAGTACGCTCCTGTGCCTCTGCGGAATACTTTGACAGATCAATGAGAGAGGGATCTTCATCGCTCATACAGCCTTCCAGCTCCTCGTAAACCTCCATGTCTGCCTGAGCAATGCTGTCCACAAGTCCTTCCTTTGCCCATGCTTCAAGATCCAATCCGACGCGTTTTGCCATTTCAATGCTGTAAGCGGTAATGGCATTCAATTCAATATGTCTGTCAAACGTCGCATCCAATTTTGCTCTGAGGATACGCATAAACGCTGTCATAAATTCGCACCACACACCGTTCAATCTTGCATCGGTTATTGGAAGCGTGCAAGGATCGACATTTGGATACAGCTGTGCAAACCTGTCAAGCACAGGTTGTTCAAATGCAACGTGGATTCCGCGATTCAAGATCATCGAAATACCGTCAAAGCCAATTTCTGCCATCCGCACCATATTTCCGATCATGTAATCCCATACCTCTTTGTATGCATAGGAGCACATGTTGATGACCTTGCCGTCTCGCGTTCTGCAGTAGTACTGTGGGTGATCCTCGATGAATTGCTTTTTCCAACACATGTGGAAATAAGGGGCTTCAAAGCTTGCCATACACATTCTGTCGGTTGCGTAAAGCTTGATACCGTTTTCATGCGCCCACGCAAGTGCATCCTTCATAATGTCTTCGGAGCGTTGATACCGTCCAAGCTTGATGCGCTGGTCACAATTGAACATCGGAAAATACGTCTCATCCTCGGTGCAATCGTACAAAAGACTGTATTCCAGGGAAAGAAAATCCACATTGGCGTTTTTGAGGCTGTGCAGTTGCGAGAAAAACAGCGTACGATCTATGCTGTCATCCTGGAACAACGCATCGCAATCATAGTGCATTTGAATACACTTGTTCGGCATTTCAAGACTCGCACGATACCGCGCCACCTCATCCTCGGTCATTTCCTCGCATCTGATCCAGGAAATTCCCGAAATCATCTTAAAAAACAGCTCCGGCTTTGCCAAAATAAACTGTTGATCTGTCAGATCGGCGCATTTCCAGAAAACTTCCTCCATATACTCCGTAGCGCACCAGCTTGCAGGCGCATTGATGCCCGTGTGTCGAAGCCCACAGTAGTCCTCATCGCCTGAAAGCTTTGCATAGATATAGTTTTTGCTCCTCATGTTAAACATGCCGATATAAATTTTATACCAGCCCGTAAGGTTGAGATTCAAGCGAAGCGGCTGTGGGTAGGTGTTCTCGGAGGAGGCAAGCAGACGTCCTTTGCCAAGCTTTGTGGTATATTCGATGCTGAGCCATTTTCCCGCCTCACATCGGTTTGAAATCAGCTCCTTGTTTTCTACAATTTGAGTCAGATCGGTAAATATTTTCATGATTCGTATCTCCTTAAATCTTTTTACAAAGAAATCTAAGTCAAGATCATCTTTGAACTCGCAATGTCCGTGATCTCCAACTCACAAAACGATTGAACTTGTGTGATATGTTCCATTATAGCACATTTCCCGCTCTTTGTAAATAGACAACGCACCGAAATATTGATGTTTCAATTAAAAACGTATCATGGTAATGCGCTCAACATTTCATAGCCCACGCCAACGAAGCACGAAACCTTCTTTTCATAACCGTGTTTTGATGCAAAAGCAAGTCGCACTTGGGGCTATTGACTTTTGGTGCAGTTTATGGTATAATAATAGCACCAATATGATTGACATGGAGGACATAAGCATGAATTACTACCAAATCAAAAAAGCGGACAGCGTGATCGATTGGTCGGCGGTAGAGCGTTTGAAAATGGAATGCAAATATCTCGATACCCCCCAACAGATTGCTGCCTTTGCGCAGATCTGCTATAACGCCGACGGCATTCAGGTGCATTTGTGGTCGGAAAACGACGACGTCAGAGCGGTAGAAAACGGCCCCTTGGGCTCTCCCTGCGAGGATAGCTGCCTGGAATTCTTCTTCTCTCCCATGGAAGGAGACCTGCGCTATTTCAACATTGAATTCAATTTTAACGGTTGCCTGTTCCTTGGCTTTGGAAGCAGTGTGTCGGATCTTACCCGATTGATCCTCGACGACCCGAATGCAATGTTTTCCCCCAAGATCAGTCGTACCGATACGGGTTGGGAGATCTTTTACACCATCCCCTATCACTTCATTCGCAGATTTTTCCCCGATTTTGAGATCAAAAAAGGAAAGACGGTGCGCGCAAACTGCTATAAATGCGCCGACTTGACCGTCCCCTCAAATTATTTGTCTTGGAGCCCTGTCGATCCCGATCACTTCACCTTCCATAAACCGGATCACTTCGGCACCATGGAATTTGAAGCATAACAAAAAACGAAAAGCATATCGGACACATCATTTCGCGCATGGCGTAGTGATGTGTCCGATATTTTGACGTAGAGCGCAGGCAATGACGTGCCAACAAGCTTGATCCAAAAATTCAAAAGCCGTATCAAATGCAAGGCAACATCAATCCGCAATTTTGGGAATGATATTGCCTTGCATTGATTATTGAATTTTGTACTCTAAAATCGTGCTGGATCTTTTTTTCGGCAATATGATATCAATGGAATTTTTGATGCACCTTGCCGTGTTGTCATCAAGATTGACAACTTGGTAACTACGGTCAGCAAGCAATCCATTCAAATCGATCTTTACCTGCTCAAACGGGGATTCGCATCGACGAAACGCCATTACGATTCCGCTTTGCGTTTCGCTATCATGATACTGCCAGATCGTCCACGCCATTTCGTCGAATACGGAAGTACCGTGGTTATAAAAATTCATAGAAAAGTATCCGAGACGTCAAGACCGACAAGTCTTTTCGATCATAACGGCGGAAAAAGGCGGTACGGTAATGCGATTTTCGCCGTTTTTGAGTATGATCGGTGCTTCCGTTCCGATCAGCGCATACCCCTCTCCGTCAAGCGTCACGGTGCATTCCCTATCCTTTGGAAAATAATTGACCAGGAACTGCGCAAAACCGCCGTCGCTTGAAGTCCATGCGCTCGTATGAACGCTCGGAACGACCGATGCGCCGTACGTTCTTCTTGGAATTGCAAAATCTGCGCTTTGAACGGGAAACGGCTTGACCATTCTACCCGTGTGGAGATACTTCTTTCCTTTACCCGTGCGCCAACCGTTCAAATTTCTGATAAAGCGCTCGGCATATTCCTGATTGGGTGGGAGTTTGTTTTTATCCCGTTTGCCCCAGTTCCAATCGATCTCGCCGTTTTCTGTAATGACCACCGTCAGCATATCTCCTGCTATAAAGGAGTGCGCCATTCGCTCGTAAAAGCTCTCGGGGGCCTTTTCCACATCCATCTTCCAGTCAACGCAAACCTGATTGCCGAGAAAGTTATTCAAATACTCGTGGTAAACGTACGCATACATAGGTACGGGTCTGCCGACGTAATACGCAAGATTGAATCGGTTATCGCTGAAAAGAAGATACGGGATATAGCTTTGCGCGGCGGCAGACTCGCATCCGAAAAGCGTTTTGCCCGATGCCTTATTGACCTCTTGAAACATATTCTTTACGGCTTCAACCTGCCATCTTCCGGGGATATAGGGATGATTGTGCTTTTTGCTGTAACAAAAATACGACGTTCCACCGTGGTTCTGATCCATCAGCTGTACGTAATCGATGCCGCAATTTACCATTTTTTCAACCTGCCCCTTAACGGTGCTCACGGTAAATTCTCTTGTCGGACACATATCGTAGCCCGATCTTTGTGCGGTGCATATATCGGAAAAAGGAAGCGTTTGCTCGGGAGAGAGGCACATTTCGTTTGCCAATTCGTTCAACTCAAACTCTTTCTCCGTGTTATAATCGTCAAGATTGGAATTGATCGTCCAGCCGATACCGCTGCAATAAACGCCTAATACGTCACCGCGCTCGTGCAGTGCGTCAACCAGCTTTTTCAGCTCTTCCTCGCCACCGTACGGAGGCCATACGATAGGAGGTGCCCAAGGAGCGGTTCCCTCCCAATGCATCAAAAGAACCATTACACGGCTATCAAACACCTTTTCAAATCTTTCAACGTGCGGCATTACGTTAACGTAAGGGAACAATTTATTCGGCGTCATCACGTCGGTATCATGGCGACCGCGCACCGGATAGGTGATAACCACGGGAGACTCCCCATACCACTTGGGGAGTTTTTTGTTTTGCGATATGGGGATAAATTCGCTTTTTTTCTGCGATTCAAACCAGCCTCTGTATATTTCTGCGGCGTCATACCAATCACCCTTAAAAAATTCGATCACCATAGGATAATCCATGGTATAGCCTTCTCCAAGGTTTGCACCGCTGAAATGTCTGAATTCCAGCTTCACACCGCTCGCTTCGCGCAAGAAATTGATTCCCTTGAGATTGTCATCCTTATCGTGCGACGCAATATACATTCCCGAATGCTCGTTATAATATGCCATAAACTGCGTTTCAACAATAGCGGGATAAACACCCATAATACCCTTGCAGGGATATTCCGGCTCAAAATAATCATCATTTTGCTCTCTTGCGGTAATATCGTCTATCAAGGTTCCTTCGTTATATCCCCAAAGGATTTTCGAGTTGCCGCCGTGATCCTTAAAATCGTCCGGAACGGCTATTTGAGGATAATTGACCCATTCTACAGCATAGCCATCTACTCCCGTAATTTCTATTCCCCAAGAAAGTTGAGAGCCCGTTTTGACAGACACCCGAACGTCAAAAGAGCCGTTATCATATACCGCTACAAGCGCTTCGTCGCTTTGTGTATGGGTCTTGAGCGTCATATCAAAGGTGTTAACGCGAGTTTGCTTGCCGTCCCGATCGCGCAGAGCGATCAAAAACAACGGAACCGTAGCACCGATATACTCTTTTCCCTCATACTGAAGGCTTTTTACAAAACCATTTTCGACATCGATCAAGAGATCAATGCTTTTGCTGTTTAAAAAAACCATATCTGCTCCTTGACAAAAAAATTTTTTTGTTATATAATTATATCATATCGAAATTAACAAATACATATCGAAAGCGAGAATAAAGAATGCAAAAACGCGCATTTGAAGAAAAATTCGAAATCGTGTCCGATTGTATCCCCATGAAGGAGCGCGCCGAAATATCGATAGACGAGCATTCCATCTCCTTGCCGTCGGAATCCATATCATCCTTGCACTACCATAACACGCTTGAGATCGGCATTTGCACCTCGGGGGCGGGATTGTTTTACAGCTATTTGAACAGCAGATTTGTGAATCAAGGCGATATCGTATTCTTTCTTCCAGGTGTTGCTCATTTTTCACAGAGCCTGAATGCAGATGCACCGTGCGTTTGCAGGTTTATTTATATCAATACGGAAGCATCGCTGTTTCGTATTTTCAAGGAATACGAAACCGAGGTCGCGTTGCTCTCTCGCGCCCACAGCTTTAGCATTCCACCCGTCATAAGAGAAAGCGAAAATCCGCAAGCCTATAGAATTTTAAGCGCGCTGATTTCAGATGCTTTGGAGCAGACCGAAAATTCGAGCTTTTTCGTAGCGATGCATTTATCCGAGTTTTTGATGAAGATCCCCCACATTTTTAAGCGGAATGAACCTGCATCGAGCCGCGTTTCGTCGGACGATTCCGCTCTTGAGGTCCAATCCTTTATTTCCTCTCACTACAACGAGCCCTTGACGTCAGAGCGCTTATCTGCGGTATGCAGATTGAGTGAAAGCCAACTGCGCCGAAAATTCAAGGAAAAATTCGGCATCTCCCCCATAAAATACGTTCACCTCTTGCGGTGCAATATCGCCGCACAGCTCTTACGTCATACGGCTATGCCGATAGGTGAAATAGCGCAAAAGGTCGGATACGTCGATTGCTCGGAATTCTACAAGCACTTTAGGAGCGCATTCTCAAAGTCCCCGGCGGAATACCGCAAGAACAGATCACAAGACGCAAAGACCTCTCCGATTGATGCGATCCTCTGATTTTTCAGATTCGCACATTCGAAACTGAACCACGCCTGTCGGCACGTCGTTTTGACAAATATGACGTTATGGTGCAAATGCTTCAAACGCCTTGACAGATCATGACTTTTGTGCTAAAATAAAAGCGATCAAACAGAACCGATGCGCAAAAACGTTTTGACCGATTGGATCAGCTCCCTTGATCGCATCAACCACGTTTCATTACACCGTCATTTATGTAATTTGGAGGAATCAGCTTATGGAAACAAAAGTAACGTTAACCGCCCACAGAGGTTGGAGAGCAAAATATCCCGAAAATACCATGCTTGGATTTCGTGAGGCGATAAAGCTTGACGTAGATGGAGTCGAAATGGACGTCCACATGACAAAGGACTACCGAATCGTTATTTGCCACGATCCAACCCTTGATCGCACCACCGACAAAAACGGCTGGATACGCAATATGACGCTTGAGGAGATCAGAGAGGCTGATGCGGGCATCAAATTCGGTGAAGAATTCAAGGGTGAAAAGATCCCGACGCTGGAGGAGTTCCTTGAACTGATGGCTACTCGTCCCGATCTTAGATTGCTCCTTGAGCTTAAGGATTACCCCGAGGAGATTGGAGATTTTGCATACGCATCTGCCGCGCTCACCCTTTCGCTCTGCCAACAATACGGTGTTTTTGGAAAAGACAGACTGACCGTTATCACCTTTTCTACAGGGATCTGCGCTTGGCTCCGCACACGTTACGGCAAAGACGACTTTTACATTCACGGATTTTACCCCAAGCCCTTGATGAAGGGATCCGAAACGGACGACCCGTACAAATATTACGATGAGGTATGCCTGTTCAACCACGGCGAAAAGGATCCGCAGGGCTT
>JAZQYE010000122.1:0-3034 GCA_045633385.1 Eubacteriales bacterium
CCCATGGTAGTAGAAGGTATGGAAACCGGCGAAGGAGATGCAGGAATAGTTACCAAGGATGGTGGCGGGGTAGACGAAATTGATCGTGCCGCCGACAAGACCCAGCGTGCAGATATAGCCCGCGCCCGCGCGGCGGAAAAAGTCGTTGCCAAAGAGGGCAAAGGGCATCGCGTACATAAAGATGCTACAGGGGTAAAGGGGCAAAAAGCCGTTCCACTCGAAGTACACGTCGGCGCCCGAGTAGGTCTCCCACACGATTTTGGCGATCTCGAAAACGACGGCGACAATCCACAGGATAAGAAGCGTTTTCTTGATAGTCTTCTCGCCCTTCTTGCTCAGGTAAATGGCAAGCGCGACCACCAAGACGATGCAGCACGCGGAGAAGCCGAAGTGCAGGGGGGTGAACATCGTCCCGGGCATTTTGTCCGCCGAGGGCAGGAAATCTTTATGCGTAAAAAAGTTCTGGATCAGGTCGGAAAAATTCCACACGGTCAATGTCCTCACTTTTTGTTGTTGGGGTGTTTATTTTGCTGTGAGGAACATTATACACCATCCAAAGAGAAAAAGCAAGAGGGAAAAATCGGGGGGAGAAAATCAAGAAAGGGATGCTCGAATGGGCATCCTTTTCGGTCGTCAAATAACCAAAGAGGACACCCGAATGGGTGCCCTCTTTGGTTGGTGCACCACTATGAGCGCAAGTTGAACCGAAAGGTTTTGACTTGCGCTTTTATTTTGTCATAGAAAGAAGGGCGGGTTGTTGAACGCCGCCCTCTTTCCCATATTATTTCATAGGATCATTTTTTCAATTCCTCAAGGTACAATTCCATCTGTTTTTCGGTGGGCTTATACTCGGGGTGCGAGCAGCACGGCAGGGTGGGCTCCTCTCCGTTAGCCCCGAAGAACGGCGTCAGATCGTCATTTTCATACAGGCGTCGTTCCTCCTCCTTGCGAAAATCGGGAATATCGTAAACCTTACCGCCGTCAAGAACCGAGCGATGCGCCAATATGGCAACCGACGACATGGCGGTTGCGGAATAGATATCGAAGGGATGCGGGGGCTGCTTGCCCTCCTTCACGCAGTTTACGAAGATCCGCGCCGTGATAAAGTCCGCGCCGCCGTGCCCCGATTTTTCGATCAACGCCTCATCGGGATCGTTCCAGGCAGGCCGATACTCCTGTTGCGTCTTCTCGCCCTCGGGGGTCTCCCACCCGTTATAGCGGAGCATGATCGTATCGCCCTTCCCTCGCATATTTTCTATCTGCCCTTTTGTTCCGCATACCCGATAGGCAATATGATGCCCGCCGTATGTCGAGCAGGCGGTAACACGGAACACCGAACCGTCATCGTTAAACGTTGTGATATTGGCCGCTCTGTCGGCGTTATGCGTGGCGCTTGGCGTATTATCCTCGTGTGGCTCGTACATCGCAAAGGCCGATACCTTTTTGGGGGTGGCGCCCGTTGCGTTCATAACAGGCCCTAAGGAGTGCGTGATATAATACGTACTCGGCAGAAAATGCCGCCAATGCTTCGGATAGAATTTAAAGGTTTTTGTAAATTCGGTATCCCAAGGGCTCACAGGGTGATTGTATTCCCCCTCGGCGTAGAGAATTTTCCCAAGCTTTCCGCTGTCGGCAATGCGCTTGATCTCGCGGTTGAATATCATTTGCGGATAATTCTCGGCCAGCATATAGATGCTTTTGCTCTTTTCAAAGGCGCGCACCAGCTCTACGCCTTCCTTCATCGTACCGTTTGCAATGCACTCGCAAAATACGTGAATGTTGCGCTCAAAGCATTTGATCGCATACGGCGCGTGCTGATAGAAATTGTTTGCCATAATGACGGCATCCATCGGGTGCTCGATAAACTCGTCAAAGCTCTCATATACGGCAACATTGGCGTCAAGCCCCTTCATTGCCTTTTCGAGGCGCGCCTCGTTGTTGTCACAAATCGCCACGATCTCGGCATCTAAGAGCATAAAGTTTTTCGCCAGAGCCATACCTCTGCCAACGCCAAAAACGCCAACCCTGATGTTTTTCATGATCTTCTCCTTATCCGTGTATTTTTTGTACGGGAATAAAGAACGGCGCAAAAATCCTGTATAAAAGAGGGCTCCCCGTTTTTCTTTTTGTGCCGCATATATTGTCCCTCGGCTTATCCTGTCACCATTGTAACACAGCAAAGGGATCCCGTTCAATGTAAAAATTCTATGAAAATATAGAAAAAAGTCAGTATTTTGTGATACAATGGTAGCATCACACGATATGGGAGAGACAACAATGCAAAGCAACATTTGTAAATTTCCGACAACAAGCTATTCAAACGACCTCTCGGTTTTCTGCTTTGTGTTTGAAACCGATCAGGGCGTTATGCAAAAGGAATGTGTGCTTACATACAACCGCATGATACTGATTGAGCAAGGCGAGGGAGAGCTTTTGTTTGATGGCGTATCGCACAAGGCCTCGGCAGGCACGCTGATCTTCGGCTTTGCGGGCGAGCGCTTTTCGCTTTTGAGGGGCGAGGGCATACGGTATCTCTACATCGATTTTGGCGGAACGCGCGCCAAAAATCTGTTTTACCGCTTTGAAATATTCCCCCATTCGCGCAGTACGGAGGGCTTTAACGGTCTTATCCCCTTTTTCAAGGATTGCCTGTTAAGCGCCAAGCAGGAAAACATCGATATCATGGCGGAAAGCGTGCTTTTGCACGTGTTTTCGCGCCTAAGCGCCGCCGATCCGAAGCAAAACGCCACAATACAAAAAATCATCGAAATCACCGAAAAGCACTTTCAGGATCCCGAGCTTTCCCTGACCGCGATCGCCGATATGATCGGATATAACCCCAAGTACCTTTCGCATTTTTTCAAAAAGAAAATGAACATAAGCTACGTGGAATACCTGCGCTCCTATCGGTTCAAGTATGCCATTTCCCTTTTCGAGCTTGGTATCAGCTCTGTCAAAAACGTGGCACTGCTATCCGGCTTTTCCGATCCGCTGTATTTTTCCAATCCATTCAAAAAGGCAATCGGTGTTTCCC
>JAZQYE010000123.1:0-2832 GCA_045633385.1 Eubacteriales bacterium
GGAGGCTGAAAACAGTAGCCACATCTGTGGCAGTAGGGCGAGTTTGCAAGTGTCAAATGTTTCGGTGGGCTTTCAGCCCCGCCAGTAACATGCCCTTATAGGGCTGAGCAAGCCACCGGCTTAGCCGGTGGTCATGACTACCAAATTTACAGGAAAGGGAGATACCGTTATGAGAACAAATGTGCGTATAAAATCGTGTATTTTAGCCGTGTTGATACTTGTGGTGTCTCTTTTTGCGCTTTTTGGTTGCGCCAAGCCGGAGCCGCCTGACTTGAACGTACGGGCGCTGACTTGGGCGGTCTCTACGCCCCTGCCCACCGCTCGGGATTTTGTCAAGGAGATCCCCGACGGCTGTACGGTGCGTTTTGCGCGTGAATACAGCTTTACCGCGTACGGCAAGCATGAGGTCGAGCTGATCTTGACCGACGAGCGCGACAATTCGTATTCTTATGTGACAACACTTGATCTGATCGAGGACACCACGCCCCCCACGCTGTCGGGCTTGAAGGATATGATCGCATATCTCGGCGGTGGCGGTGTTTCTTATCTTTCGGGCGTTACGGCAACCGATAATTGCGACGGCGCGGTTAGCATTACAGTCAATACCGACGACGTTGACCTCAAAAAAGTGGGCATTTATACCGTGATCTACACGGCGACCGATGCCGCAGGCAACGTCACCACGCTCAACCGCACGCTTGCAGTTTACGAGCAGGAGATCACCGAACAAATGCTGTACGATCTGCTTGACCCTATTATCGCCAGTATCATTTCCGACGATATGAACGTTAAACAGCAATTGCGCGAGATCTACGATTACGTTTACGAAAACGTGGCGTACGTTTCCACATCCGATAAAAGCAGTTGGGTGCGTGCCGCATACGATGGCTTGCAAAAGCGGCAGGGCGATTGCTTTACCTATTTTGCACTCTCCAAGGCGATGATGGAGCGCTTGGGCATTCAGAATTTGGATGTGGAACGCTCCGCCGCGGTCGTGGCAATGGTGGGGGAGCGCCATTATTGGAGCATGGTGAATATCGGGGATGAAAGCAACCCCGTGTGGTATCATTTCGATTCCTGCCATTTGCACGATATGCCAAGACCGTGGGGATATTTGATGACCGACGAGCAACTGATTTATTACAGCGAAACACGCGAGAGCGATAAGGATGTAGCAGGCTATTTTTACGCCTACGACAGCGCGTCCTATCCAAAATCCGCAACCGAGATCATCACGCCCATTTACGGCTGATGGGAAAGGAGTCGTATGCAAACCAACATTTTGGAATACTTAGAGCAGACCGCGCCGCGCCTGCCCGATAAGGTCGCGTATTCGGACGGAACCGACGAGCTGACCTTTTCGGCGCTGTATGCTGCAAGCCGAGGCGTGGGAAGTGCGCTTGCACAAAGGGGGTACAGCCGTGAGCCCATTGCCATTTTGATGAAAAAGCATCCAAACGAGATAGCCGCCTTTTACGGTTGTGTGTATGCGGGTTGCTTTTACGTACCGCTGGATATCGATATGCCCGTGTCGCGCATGGAACTGATCTTGCAAAACGTGAAAGCAAGAGCGATCATCGTTGACCAAAAGGGTGCCACTTTGGCAGAAAAACTGCAATTTGGGGGTGCACGGCTTTTGTACGACGAGCTTGCGCAAACGGTAGAGGACAACGAGCGCTTAAACGAAATACGGCAAAAGCAGATCGATACCGACCCCATCTACGTGGTATTTACGTCCGGCTCTACGGGCGTACCAAAGGGCGTGGTTGCGTGCCACCGCTCGGTCATCGATTACGTCGAAGCGTTGTGCGAGTCTCTCGGCTTTTCCGAGGATACGGTATTTGCCAACCAAACGCCGCTCTTTTTCGATGCGCCGCTCAAGGAGCTCATGCCCGTGATCAAGTACGGTGCCACGGCGTATCTCGTTCCCAAAAAGTATTTTTCGTTCCCCATGTCGCTCTGCGACTTTTTAAACAAGCATAAGATCAACACCGTGTGCTGGGTCGTCTCGGCACTCACCATGATCTCGTCCATGGGCTTGTTGCAAAAAAATCCGCCCCAATACCTGACCACCGTTGCCTTTGGCAGTGAGGTATTTCCGCCAAGACAGTACCAAATGTGGAGAGAGGCGTTGCCAAATGCCACCTTCTTCAACCTCTACGGGCCTACCGAGGCTACGGGCATGTCCTGTGTTTGGCGCGCAGACCGAGAGTTGGAGCAGGATGAGGTCATTCCCGTCGGGCGTCCGTTCCGCAACACGGGGTTGATGCTGATCAAAGAGGACGGCACCGAGGCAAAAACGGGCGAGGAAGGTGAGATCTACCTGCGCGGCACCTGTGTGACCATGGGGTATTACAACAATCCCGAGCGCACCGCCGAGGCGTTTGTGCAAAATCCGTTGCAAAGTGCCTATCCCGAAATGGTTTACCGCACGGGAGACCTCGGCTACGTCAACCGCCACGGGGAGCTGGTGTTTGTTTGTCGCCGCGATGCGCAGATCAAGCACATGGGTCACCGCATTGAGCTTGGAGAGATCGAAGCCGCGGCACAGCGTTGTGCATCGGTGCACCGCGCGTGCTGTATTTACGATGCGGACACCGCCAAGATCAAGCTTTTTTACGTGGGAGAGATCGAGGCAGATACGCTTGCCGAACACCTGCGCGAGCATTTGCCCAAATATATGCTCCCGTCCGCGTACACGCAATTGGAGCGTATGCCACTGACACCAAACGGTAAAATAGACCGCCGCAGGCTGAGGGAGATATAAATAGTGATGAGCAGGGAGGAACTTTTCTCAAAAGGTTCCTCCCACTTCTTTAATTTTGTGCACCT
>JAZQYE010000124.1:0-4543 GCA_045633385.1 Eubacteriales bacterium
GTCAGATCGGCGCGGCAAGGCAAAAAGAGATAATACGCACTATCGTTTTGATTTTTTTGCGCATAAATATCATAGTCCACGCCCTTGGTGTACTTTGCAAGAACGGTAATGGTGTCGCATCCGCGCTTTTTTTCGTTGTAAGGCTCTCGCGACACAGCGATCAGCGTCTTGGCGGGATTTGCGGGAGCCGGCTCCTTTTCGGGGTCGGGCGTCAGCTCGGGAGCAGTGTTTTCCAATTCCCCCATCTCGGCGGGCGTTGTGCTCTCGGCAGTTGTTTGTTGCTCCTCGGTTGTTTGCGACTCTTGGTCGCCGGTATCTTCGCCACAGCCAAGCATCAAGGGAAGCATCATGGCAAGCACCAACGCAAGTGCTATCGTGCGACATGTAAATTTTGTTTTCTTAAAACGTTTCATTTTGGATCTCCTTTTTTCGGTGTGATTCAAAAAGTGACAGCGGTACAGATATTTTATTATACCATACATTTTTTTTGAATGCAATACTTTTTACCAAAAAAACGCCTGTAAAAAGGAAGATAAGAGCCTATTTTTACCAATAAAATCGTATGCAAAAACGCTTTGCAGATTGCAGATCGTTTTTTTGAAAATATTTTAAAAAACTTTTGAAAAAGGGGTTGCAATTTCCAATATTTTATGGTATAATATTTGAGGTTCGGAGGCATAGCTCAGTTGGTTAGAGCGCTTGCTTGACATGCAAGAGGTCATAGGTTCAACTCCTATTGTCTCCACCAACAAAAAACGCACTTTTGTCAACCGACAAAGGTGCGTTTTTTGAGTGAAGCGCGCCTGCGGCGCATGAAAAATGAAGCAGGGCTTCGCCCTATGAAGTGTGCCTTACGGCACGTGAGGATGCACGGGCGCGATTCGCTTCATGTTTGCGAAGCAAACGCTTCATGGCAACGGCAACTTGTTGCAGTTGCCGCTTCATATTGCCAGCGGCGATGCTTCATTGACAAACTAAGATAAATATGATATACTTATACCGAAAGGGGTGATGTTATGAGAAACGATAAATTATCTGTCCAATCCATGGATTTTGCAGTTCAAATAATAAATCTTGTAAAATCACTTAAAGAAAAACGGGAATCTATTATTTCCAATCAAATAGGCAGAAGCGGCACCTCTATTGGAGCAAACATCCGTGAAGCACAGTATGCTCACGGTAAGGCTGATTTTATTGCCAAGCTTCAAATCGCGCTTAAGGAAGCCAATGAAACAGGATATTGGTTAGAGCTTTTGTATAAGACAAACTACATTGAAGAAAGTGAATATAAAGCGCTAGATTCCGCTTGTACGAGTATTCGAGTAATGCTTATTTCTTCTATCAATACAGCAAAGGAGAGACAATAATGTTTGTTTATTGCTTGTACATTAGCGGTTCTATGGCAGGGGATGAAATACACAATGCAAACGATGACTGTGCAATCTGTAAATCATGGTCAAAAAAGCAGGCAATAAAGAAATTTAAGAGGATATATTGTGATTTCCAAGAATCCGACGTTTTTCGTGTAAAATACAACAAATATGGGATCGCTGTATTAACCGATTATTGATTCATGCACCTTTTTTGCGTTTTTACCTACGCTTACGCACCGTTTGTGCGCTTCTTCGCAACAAAAAGCACACATTTGTCTACCGACAAAGGTGCGTTTTTTGAATGATGTTTGCCTGCGGCACATTGGGGCAAACATCGCATCATTGCGGAACGAAGTGGGGCAACATCATATTTGCGAAGCAAATGCATCATATCGCCGCAGGCGATGCATCATTAAGATATACAAGGCTACGCCTTGACTTATTGGTAGAAGTGTGGTATAATTAAGCAAAGGATACAAATGTCGAAAATTGTTGTAATATGTTAAAGATTTTTAAGGAGGTATTGTCGTGAAAAGCAGGAAGCACACAATATTTTTAGTGATAAGTCTTGCCGTATTTTTGGCTTCGCTAATCGCAGTGATCTTCTATTATTGCGAAGCCACAGCAGAGCTGAATCGCATTCTGTCTGAAGTTACGGATACACAAGAGAGAGTAGGGTTAGAAGAAGGGTTGGTTTGGAGCTTTTTCTTTACAATCGCCGTTTTGGGAGCAGAGCTTTCTTTTATCAGAAGTGTTTATAAAATGCTGAAGCACAAACCGAGGAAATTGGTCGGAATATGCTATTGGGGCTCGGCTTTTTTTGCTTTTCTTTCTGTTGCTTTTTATTGTCTTGTTGTTTTGAAAGTGTTTAATTTTGCAAGTGCGAGCGGACGTGACTATACCGCAGACGTATATCTGTTTACTTTTTGGCCATGGTTCCTCATATCTTTTGCGTTAGGAAGTTTCCCTGTAAAACAATATCATTGAATGTATAACTCGCCTGCGGCGAGATATACATTCGTATATCATCAGCCCCCTTGGGGCTGTATCTCATCACGCGTCTGCGTGCATTCCCCCTCTCCATCTCACGCTTACGAAAGGAAGGAAAAAATGTTTTTAACCAAAAAAGGGCTTTTAAAAATTTTGATGGTTGCGATCATCTATTTTGTTGTGGGCAGTCTTTGCCTTGCACTCGGTGCGTTCATTGCCTCTTTGGGTGTGAATGGCAAATTTTTGTTTGTGCTGGGTGCCGTTTGCTATGCCCTGTCCCCCCTCCTCGCGCTTTGGGGACGATATGCGGAAGGCAAAGGAATCTTGATCAACACGGGCAACAAATACGTACGCAATGAATTAAAGCCTTACGAATTTATTAAGGAATACCAATCGTTGAAGAGCTCGACCGAGCTTGTGATCAACAAGCCGAGCGTTGAGGTGTTGCAATTGGTCGCCATGGCGTACGATGCCGTAGATGACAGAGAAAACTGCCTTTTGACCATGGACGAAATGATTGCCGTTGCAAGCGAAAAGAAGAAAACGTTTGCAAAGCTGATCAAATGCTCGTTTTTGTTCTCTTATGATAAAATCGACGAGGCTGAAGCAATTTTTACCGAGGCGCGCGCCGCAAAGCAAGATCTGCTTTGCCAAACCATAACGGACATCGTTTTAAAAAGCGATCGCGCAATGGCGATGAAGGATTACAAAACGGTGGAAGCGTATCTCTTAAAAGCACTTTCGCAAACGGTTCCAAAGCTCGATCCTTTGTCAAAGCTTACCCTGCACTATAAATTGGGCGAGGTTTACGAAAATTTGCAGGACTGCGCCAATGCGCTCACGCATTATCAATACTGCGCAGAGCACGGCGGCGAAACGGCAATCAAAGCCTCTGCCGTTGCCGCGTTGGAAAGACTCCAATAAACAAAACACTCCCGAATGGATGCAACCGCATCGCTCGGGAGTGTTTTGTTGTTTTCGTATGATTTAATACTCTGCCTCAATCTCCAAAATGCGCTTGGTCGCCTCGTCGAGATTGAGCTTATCGACGGCGTAGGCATGGCGCAAAAGGTCGGCGGGAACGTAATCGTCGTATTTTTCAAACACGGGGATCTCACTGCTCGACACCAGATCCTCGCTATGCACGCGGTTATTTCGAACGGCGTTGGCAAGAGCCGTGATCAGCTCAAAATCATTCCCTCTCGACATTTTAAAGGTGATATAGTTGCACCCTTCATACTCAATGCCCGTAATTTGCAATTCGGGAACGCTTTTTTGCAGAATTTTGCGCAACGTGCGGAAGGAGCGCGTGCCAAGCCACGGGAACAAGCACCACGAGTATCCGCCAAGATGAACGAGCGAGTGGTTGAGCATACCAGTATTGTGCGCAACGTGCCGCGCCTGCTCCAAACGCTTTTGCGCGTTGGGCTTGAGGTAGGGATAAACGGTATCCTCTGCGAGCACGCGGCGCATTCTTTGCAGGATCTTGGTATGGATCTCGCCGTAATCCCCGGGCCACGAGACCTCCATCTTCCCTTCCACGCTCTTGACGTAAATGAGCTTGTGCTGAATATCAAGCTCCTCGACCTCCCACACGCGACCTGCCAACGCAAACCGATCTCCAACGGGGGGCGGTGTGGTGATGGTTCCGATCTCATCGGAGCCGCAACGCACGGTATAATCCTCCGAATCCTTGAACACGGCATAGAATTTAAAGGATCGCAACAGTCGCTCGCCGGCAAGACCGATGATGAGGGTCTTTTCCTCGGTCATTTCCAAAAAGTCATTGTTGAGCATGGAGAGGATCAAAACCTTGTAATCCTCACGGGGCACGTTTACAAACGGCGGCAGAGAGAGTACGCGCTCGGCAAGTCGGCGTGCCGACAATTCACCCGATGCGGCAAGCGTACTCAGCGTTTGGTGGAACAACAGGCTGTACGGCAAGCGGCGCACGCTCGGCGGCTCGATGAATCGCTCCTCGATATAAAGCTGTACGATGGCGATCGCCTTGATCAGCTCCCACGGAATCAGTTGCGGAAGCGGCGTATTGGGGGGTGGATCCTCCTCGCGAAAGACCATCATCATTTCGGGGGGCTGTCCCCTTCTGCCCGAACGACCGAGACGCTGGAGAAAGCTTGTGACCGAATTGGGCGATTGATTTTGCAAAATGCGCTCCAAGC
>JAZQYE010000125.1:0-9107 GCA_045633385.1 Eubacteriales bacterium
TAACAATTTTATATTTATTTGCGAAAATAGCTTCTTGATCGTATCGCGGAATGATCCCAAATAGAGAATCAGAATCAATCCCCAGCGGATTCCTTAAAACCAGACGTAAGACATCCCATGTATTGTTTAAAGGTCTTTGTAAAAAAAGAGTTGTTTTCAAAGCCCGAGAGGTGCGCCGCCTCCGAGACGTTCTTGCCGTTTGCAATATGCTCGTATGCCTTTGTGCATCGGTAGGCGTTGACGTTTTCAAAAATCGTTTGCCCCGTGTTCTTTTTAAAGATCTTGCACAGCGTGTATTTATCCGTCAGGGTATATCGTGAGATCATATCCAGCGTAATTCTGTGTTGGTAATTTTCGCGGACGTACAGGATCACCTTTTTCACGGTTGCCAGCTCCTTTTGCTCCCAATTGGTGTGGCTTTTGAGCTTGGCGTGCCTGCCTACGATCTCCACGAGCATTTCCAACAGCAGGCAGGTGAGCTTGGCAACGCGCAGGTCTTGCTCCTTTCGATACGTGGTGCAGATCCTTTCAAACAGCTCGCGCACCCGCTCGTTTTGCACGAGTGGCTCAAAGCTGAGCTTGCGGTAGTCAAGGTTCATCTGCTTGCAAAAATCGGTGCTTACGATAATGCAGGCATATACCATGCTCGTGTTGCTGTAGGTGTAGTGAATGGAGTCGGAATCGATGATGGCAATGCTGCCTGCGGCAAACTCGTACTGCTTGCCGTCGATCAGAACGAATCCCTCGCCCTCCTTGCAGAGCTGAATTTCCACGTTCTCGTGCCAATTGTGGTTATCGCTGTACACCGTGGACATTCGTTTGATATCGTCGTTTAAAATAAACGGAGCCGCCCCCGGCGTTTGGGCGTATTCCTCGTGATGGATCTTCATATTGCAATCTCCCAATATAGTGTTAAAAACTCCCAAAATAGAGCGTTGAATTGCGGCAAATAACACGATATAATTATATCACACCAAGGGTTGTTTGTCAATGGGGGAGGCTTGTATGCTGGCATGGATTTTTGGCATTGGAGCCATGATATCGCTTTTTATCTCGCACCCAAAAAAGGATCGCAAGGGGATTTTGATCTTTAAGCTGGGTGCCGATCTGCTTTGGGCATCGCACTATTTTTGCTTGGGGGCAATTGCGGGGGTCATCCCCAACTTTGTGGGCATTTTTCGCGAGGTCGTATTTATCAACCGTGCGCGGAGCAAATTTTACGGCAGTATCGTTTGGCCCATCTTGTTTGCGTGCATCAATTTTACGTTGGGGATCCTTTCGTTTGACGCGTGGTACGACGTTTTACCTATCACGGCGTCGGCGTTTGTTACGCTCTCGCTTTGGATCAACAACCCCAAGCTGACCAAGTGCATCTCGATTCCCGTATCGAGCGCATTTTTGATCTATGACGTATTTGCGCACTCGTACGTCGGCATTGTCAACGAGTCGCTTGCGATACTGTCCATTTTGTTATTTTTTATCAGAGGTGAAAAACATGAAAACGATCTTTCAAGCTGACTGTCCCACACAAAAAGAGCTGATCTATGCAAGCGGTGCGCCTATCAAGGAGGTTGCCCGCACAATCACCACCGATATTTCGGTGGGGGCACAAAAGAGGGGAGAAGCGTTTGCGCGCGAGATCACCGAGCGGTTCGTTTCGGATTTTGAAAAGCCCGGCGACCAAATGGCGCACGTCTCCACGTTTATGGTGGTGGACGACACGGTCTATATGACCTACTATGCAAATACGAAAAGCCCCGAAGAGGACCCCGAAAGCCAAACGGCACGCTTGGCGTATGCGCCGATTGACGACGTGGAAAACAAGACCTTCTTGGATCTGCAGACCTGCGGAAGCGTGGTTGGTGACAAGGTCATTGACATGGTGTACGACACGATATTGATGCGCAAGGACGAGGACACGCTCTACGTGATGTGGACGGCGCGCACCGACGGCAAGTTCTATCGCTTTTACTGCCCGTTTACCATTTCGACCAAGACCTTGGGCGAGGTTGGCGTCAATCGCTTTCAGGTAGGTGACGTTGTCAACGATTTGAGTGCGACCGGCATCCAAAGCGCGCTTGCCGAAAACGGCGTTCCCTGCAAAAAGATGTTTGCGGATATCGGCATCATGCAAAAGCAGTCTTACCGCATTGAAAACGGCGTTCCGTACTGCTATTCGGGCCTTTACAGCGGAGACTTCAGTTGCATCATCAAGAGCCGCGATCTTATTACGTGGGAGTACGTTTCACAGCCCGATTTTATCAACGCTTCCAAATGGGAGAACGCCACCTACGTGCTGGGTGATCGGGTCTATTACTACGTCAGACAGCAGGATACCGACCCCTGCGAGTTTTTGACGGTGTACGATCTGAACACCAAGCAATGGGGCAAGGTCGTTGAAATTTCGGATTGTCAATCCCGAGGCGATTTTATCTTTTACCAAGGAGCGCTATATCTTTTTCACGCGCCCACCAACCGCGAGCACATCGGCATTGTTAAAATCGACACCGAGAACATTGAAAACAGCAAGGTCGTTTTGCAGGCAAAAATGGATACGAGCTGTTTTTATCCGTTTGTGCAATTCTACCGCGGCGGCGAGCTTGCCATGTCCTATACCGTTGCACGTAAGCATATCCGCCTTGCTTGCTTTGATTTGAAAAACTATTTATAAAATGAGCAAAACAAAGGGGCTTTCACATTTGGCAAAACCAAATGTGAAAGCCCCTTTTGGGAGGATTGCGCTTGCAAGCGGTACAAGCCGCAACGTGTTATATTGCTGTGACGATAAACCATACGAGGAAGAGAGAACAAAGAACGGCAACGTCGCTCTTTTTGTAGTGGAATCCGCGGCGATAGATGGTATAAGCGATAAACGCGAGCACTTCAATGATGACAAAGGAGGCAAGTCCGACGGTATTGTTCGACGGGTTGACGCTGATGATTGCACAGATTGCGTATACGGGGATCAGTGTGCGAAATCCGAAAAAGGAATCGGAAATCTCCTCTGTTTTCTCCGTCCTCTTTTTGCCAAAGGTAAAGAAGAGTCCAATTACCGAAGCGATGCCCGCAATGATCCAAAAGGTCAATATAATGATCTCTCTCTTCGACGTAAAGAGGTTTGTGGAGCTGCCGCTATTTGTTAATTCGATGAACAGGTTCCATGGAATCACTGTGGAGAAGTTGAAGCTTAATTTTATGTTTATCATGTGCATACTTCTATACATATTTATCACATTTTTGATAGAACCAACCATTGTCCAAGGCACGTAGGTATATGCGAGCATAAACCATATCCCGTCTCCTTTTGTGTTTGCCTCATTGAATATGAATACCATCAAGGAATATATTGCAAAACCAAAAAGAAGGCAGAAAAAATAGTGAACGATTATGCCCCGAGGGGAAATACCGGAAAGTCCTCTGCTTAACAGTAATGCCAAATTAAACAGGTGAGAGAGTGTAAACGCGAGCCAAAGAACGATCAAACCTGTAAGATAGTGCACAGCTGCCATGGCGCGGCGAGAAACGGGGAGAGCATAGGTACAGTCAAGATTGATACGCTTTTTAAAAAACGAAAATTCCATAATGGGAAGAACGTAGCTAAGAATGCCCAAAAAGGCAACGGCTGTGTTAAGCGTTACAAAGTGGCAGTATGGTACGCCGGTGTGAAAGTTTACCAAGTAGTCGGGTTCGACTCCAACTGCAATGGCAGCAGTCAAAGCCAACAGTATGACCAAAATACAGATCAGCCTTCTGCGGCTGTCTTTTAGATGTTGGCGGAAATATTGATTGAATCCTTTCATTGCATCATCCCATCCTTTCTTACGTCGTGAATAAATGCTTCTTCAAAGTCAAGCGGCATCTCGTCCATAACGGCAGGGGAAAGAGCTGCGAGTCGCTCTTTCATTTGGTTGCTGTCTCCTTCCAAAACGATTTGCACAAATCTGTTTTTGATGGTCAAGGATACGATTGGGAGCGCGGCAAATTGATCTTTCTCCACCGCCTCGGTAAAAGCAAGCTCAAACTTGCAAAATCTACCAACGTGTTCGGAAATATCGCCGTGACTCTTGATCGTATTGCCGTCGATGAGAATAAAGCGATCGCAAAAATCCTCAAGCTCACGCAGGGAGTGGCTGGAGATCAGTACGGTGGTGTTCCCGTCTTCCACAAGCGAAATAATGGCATCCTTAAATATTTTGCGCGAAAGAGGATCAAGCCCGTCACACGCCTCGTCGAGCAAAAGATATTTCGGCTTTACCGCAAGCGCCAACGCTATAAATATCTGACGCCGCATACCTTTTGAAAAGTTTTGAATTTTGCCTGCCGTGTTTATCTGATATATTGCAAGCAGGCTGTTGTAGGTCTCTTTGTCTATGCCCGGGTAAAAGCTTTTGTAAAAATCAAAAAGCGAATCTGGGGTCATAAATCTAGTGTAATAAGGGTCGTCGGGAAGAAAGAAGATATCTTTTCTTGTTTCGGCTTTGGCAGGTGTGTTACCGTCGTAGCTGATACTGCCCTCATCGGGAAGGTACACCCCTGCAAGCAGGCGCAGCAGGGTGGATTTGCCCGCACCGTTGGTGCCCACAATGCCGAGCACGGTATTATCGGGTACTTGAAAATTGATTTTGTGAAGCACGATTTTTGAGCCGAGTGAGTGCGATAAATTATGAATTTGAATCATTATCATATACCTCCTCTAAAATAGAAATGATCCTATCCTTTGAAATGCCTTGCTCCTTCAGCTGTAATAGCGTAGCGCTCAAGGCATCAAGGCTTTCGCGGTCCTCCATGCTTTGGTCACCAAACGTTACAAATGCGCCCTTTTTTGGAATTGAGTGGATCAAGCCTTTTTCCTCCAACAAAGAGTACGCGCGTTGCACCGTGTTGGGGTTGACGCGAAGCTCGGTTGCCGCCATTCTGACCGAAGGGAGCTTTTCTCCCTGCTTGATAATGCCAAGGGTAATGTATTTCTCGTAGCGTTCGGCAACCTCAAGATAAACATCACGCTTTTGAGAAAACGGTATAGTCATCAAACCACTCCTTTCTGTATCTTCTGTACCATCTGTATTATCTGTATTATGATTATAGCACAAAAAATTCCGATTGTCAATAGAAAAATAAAAATTCAGATTCAAAATTTAAAAGCACTTTTTTTCGCGAGATGCTCTTGACAGGCCGTAGCTTTTGTGATAAACTGTTTAAAAAATCAGATCGTTTTGGAGGAGAACAGCATGACACAGCAGGATAAGCAGATCGTTCGGGAGCTGGCAAAACAGTACATGGAGTTTGCAACCGACCAAAAGCAGGCACGCATGAACCGCCGTATGAAGGACACCAACGATCTCAAAATAACGCGTCCGCCCGTGCTGATCGACGAGATCCCGTGGTATCAAGTGGATATTGATCACGAGCTGACCTGCTTGTGCGAGGACGGCGTTGCGCGCGGCGTGGAAGACTTTTTGCGCAAAGCGATCTACCGTCGCAAGCATTTTAAGGCAGACACGATGCTTGAGCCGTTCTACCGCCTTGGAATGTCGTACGACTCAACCGGTATTGGATTGAAGCCCGAGGAGCACGTTCTTCGCACCGACGACACCAACAACATCATTTCCCACTGCTACCACGATCTTTTAGAGGACGAGTCGGCGCTGGAAAAGATCAAGATCCCCACGTTTACCGTTCGCCCTGACAAGGATGCACGCAACATGGAGTATTTGACCGATCTTTTGGGCGACACCATGCCCGTAAAGCTTTGCGGTCGCGGTATGGTTTACGATGCGGCTTGGGATAAGATCGTTCGCTACCGCGGCATGGAGGCGGTGATTTACGATCTGTACGATCGCCCCGAATATCTGCACGCCATTCGTCGCCGTTTTCAGGATATTCTGATCGCGGAGCTTGATTTCGTCGAGCAGTATTTGCACGTAGATCCC
This sequence comes from Eubacteriales bacterium, assembly GCA_045633385.1. GTDB lineage: Bacteria > Bacillota > Clostridia > Oscillospirales > CAG-272 > UMGS1865. The sequence goes on from JAZQYE010000125.1 coordinate 5,931, forward strand.
ACGTTCCCCAATCTGCATTGCACGCCCGCGCTTGTTTCGGGTCTTGCCGAGGACGGCTTAAAGGCGACCTGGTACCGCACCATGGCGCAGGGATTTTCGGATATTTCCCCCGCCATGCATTTTGAGTTTGACATTCAGTACGCCATCGAGCTCTCGCGTCGTTTTGCCTACACCTACTACGGCTGTTGTGAGCCGCTTGACAAAAAGCTTGACGTGGTATTGCAAATCCCCAATCTGCGCAAGGTCGGTGTTTCCCCTTGGGCAAACGAGGAGGTCATGGCAGAGCGCTTGGCAGGGAAGTACGTTTACTCCCGCAAGCCCAATCCCGCTCACGTCGCAATCTCCGCCGACCCCGACGCCATTCGCCGCGAAACCGAAAAGACCGTTCAGCTTTGCCAAAAGTACGGCTGCCCCGTGGATTTTACCCTCAAGGATATCAGCACCGTCTCCCACCGCCCCCAAAACCTGATCGTCTGGTCTCAAGTTGTCTCCGACGTTCTCGATCACTACTACGGCGTGGATTGACGGAGCTTTGGGGATTTTTGTCAGACCCTTTTGAAAAAGGGCTCGGCACCATATCAAAGCTTTTATCGCTTTTAAAAAACAAAATATAAAAAAGAAAGATGGAAAGGGCGCGAAACGTTCCTTTTCCATCTTTTTTATAAATTTCTGTAAATGCGATCAAAGCTCTTGGAGTTGTCAAAATCTTCTTGCGGAAGACGCTGACCAAAAATCACTTTACAAACTCGGCGTAGATCGCGTTGAGTGCTTTTTCGAGGTCGTGCTCTTCAACACCGATGATGATGTTAAGCTCACTGGAGCCTTGGTCGATCATGCGGATATTGATATCGGCATTGGAGATAGCGGCAAAGACGCGAGCGGCAGTACCTTTTGCCTTGACCATACCGCGGCCAACGACTGCAAGAAGTGCCAAACCATCCTCGATGACTACGCTATCGGGGCGAACGCGCTTGTTGATAGAGGTCAAAATGCGCTCACGCTTGGTCTCGTCCTTAATGGAAGCGGTGGAAACGACCACGCCCATGGTGTCAACGCCGGAGGGCAGATGCTCAAAGGAGATGTCGTTATCCTCCAAAACGTCCAAAACGCGGCGACCAAATCCGATCTCGGAGTTCATCATATCTTTTTCGATGTTGATGACCGAGAAGCCGCGCTTACCTGCGATGCCGGTAATGACGCGCACGCTGTCGTACTCGGAGGTGCCCGAAACGATCATGGTTCCGGGAGCCTCGGGCTCGTTGGTGTTGCGGATGTTGATCGGGATACCCGCATAGCGAACGGGGAAGATCGCATCCTCGTGCAGCACGGATGCACCCATATAGGAGAGCTCACGCAACTCGCGGTAGGTGATGGTCTTGATGGGGGGCGGATTGTGAACGATGCGGGGGTCTGCCATCAGACAGCCCGAAACGTCGGTCCAGTTTTCGTACAGATCAGCCTCTGCGGCACGCGCTACGATCGAGCCGGTGATATCCGAGCCACCGCGGCTAAAGGTCTTAATGGTGCCGTTGGGCATAACGCCGTAAAAGCCGGGAATAACGGCGTACTGGTGCTTTTTGAGCTCCTCGCGCATAGAGGCATTGGTTTTTTCTTCGTCAAACGCGCCGTTCTCTTTAAAGTAGATCACGGACTCGGCATCGATAAAATCAAAGCGCAGGTATTTTGCAAGAATGAGGGAGTTGAGGTACTCACCGCGGCTTGCGGCAAAATCCTGACCGGAGTAGTGCTCGATCGCGTTGCGGATATAGTCCAGCTCACCTGAAATATTAAAATCCAATTCGAGGTCGGCAATAATTTGGTTGTATCTGTCGCAAATTTGCGCGTAATATTCGGAAATGTCCTTACCCTCGCGCACCATCTCATAGCAACGGTAAAGCATATCGGTGACCTTTACGTCATCCTTATTCCGCTTGCCGGGGGCGGAGGCAACCACAAATCTGCGGTCGGGATCGGCTTTTACAATTGCGGCAACACGGCGAAACTGATTTGCATCCGCCAAAGAGGAGCCACCGAATTTAACAACTTTGATTCCCATGGTATCATTCCTTTCACGTCCGTATTTGTCGGACAAAGTCGTTTTTTTATCATCACTATAATATTATACGAAATTTTGCGCGATTTGTCAAGAAGAAAAACAAAAAAAGTAGATGCAATGCAAAGAAACGGGCAAACCGATTGACAAAAGGCGCGTCAGATGGTATAATAATGAAAACGCGCAAGGAGGGAACAGAACATGAAAAAGAGCTTGCGTATCGGTACTTATAATATTGCACACGCAGCGGTTTTCAACGGGAACGGCGAGGAGATCGGTGTATTTTTGGCAGAGCAGAAATTGGATGTCGTAGCTGTGCAGGAGATCGACGTCGGTACACGCCGCGTCGGGGGCGGGGATGTGCTGGAGACAGTTGCAAACAGCGGCGCGTATCCGCACTCTTATTTTGCAAAGGCGATGGACTATCAAGGCGGCGGATACGGCATTGGAATGCTGAGCCGCTATCCCATTTTGGAGGCGGAAACGATCCCGTTGTATGCGGGCGACGTGGAGCCGCGCACGCTTTGCCGTGTGATACTTGACGTGGACGGGGAACAGCTCACGGTCTGGAACACACATACGTCGTATGAATCCCAAGAGATCCGCGCGCGCCAATTGGAGCAGATCACGGCGTGTATTTCGGCGTGTGAGGATTTTATTTTGATGGGAGACTTCAATACTGCGGATATGCAGGAGTTTGCCGCTCTCCCGTATTGCACCGCCGTTAACACGGGCAGGTTTGGCAGCTTTTTTGAAACCGAGCAAGCGATAGACCATATCTTTCTTTCCAAGGGCTTTATGCTTTGCGGCGCGAATATGCCCAAGGTACCGTATTCCGACCATTATCCCATCGTTGCAGAGGTCGAATTTTGCAAAAAATGAGATTTGTGTGATTGGAATTCGAGCAAAATACTTGACAAGTCAAAAAAGTCGTGATATAATTATTAGTAATCATAAAAAAGATGTTGACCGAAAACAAGTAGGTGATTCGGACGTGCGCAGAGAGCTGTCGGTTGGTGCGAGGCAGAGACGATGGATTGCCGAATACATTTCGCGAGTTTTGCACCGAACGGAGCTATTCCAAGTAGGCTGCAACGGGTAGCCCGTTACAGCGCACAAAGTGG
>JAZQYE010000126.1:0-8717 GCA_045633385.1 Eubacteriales bacterium
GGAGGCTGAAAACAGTAGCCACATCTGTGGCAGTAGGGCGAGTTTGCAAGTGTCAAATGTTTCGGTGGGCTTTCAGCCCCGCCAGTAACATGCCCTTATAGGGCTGAGCAAGCCACCGGCTTAGCCGGTGGTCATGACTACTTGACAAGACCGTACTTTGATGTTATAATGAAGAAAAGTGAAATTGAAAAGGAGAACCGATATGAGCTTTGTACACCCCTTGACCAAAGAGAAAGAATATTCCGTTTTGTTTATCGGCAACAGCTATACTTTTTTTCACGATATGCCGATGTCTATCTTTTTGCCGATGATCGAGTCGGCAGGCTACCGCATCCGTGTGCATTCCGTTACCAAGGGTGGCTATACGCTCAAAAAGTTTGCCAACCCCGAGGATGAGCACGGCGCACGTGTTTTGGCGGCGTTGGAGGGAGCAGGGCAAAAAGCCTACGATTTTGTTATTTTGCAGGAGCAGAGCGTGTTGCCTGCGGCAGACCGTCAAGCGGAGTTTTTTGAGGGCGTACGTGCCCTGTCCGCGCGCATTCGCGCACTTGGTGCAAGCCCCGTGCTGTACGCTACGTGGGGCAGAAAAACAGGCAATTCGATCTTGGAGCAATACGGTTGGACCAATGCCGTTATGACACAGCGCTTGGCAGATGCCTACGGCGCGATCGGTGGGGAATTGGATATTCCCGTCGCTTATGCAGGCTTGGCGTTTTACGACGTTTACACCAATCATCCGCATATCGATCTGTATGACCCCGATTACACGCATCCCTCGTACGCAGGTAGCTTTTTGGTCGCGCTGACTCTGTTTGCCAAAATTTTTGGGGTAGATCCCACCACGCTCGATTACGTGGGCGAGCTCTCGACAGAGGATGCCGACATTTTAAAGCTTGCCGCAAGCCGCGCGGTGTTTGCGTAAAAATAGCCTTGTCCGCAAGGCCCGAACGGTTCGGCGACCTGTTTTTCGGCAGGTCGCCGCCGTGCTTGAAGGCATGATTTGCAAGCGCATTTTGCAAAATCCTCTTTTTGTGGTAAAATGAAGGCAAAATAATATATATTGTTTGTTAGTTTGCACAAAAACACAATATATTGTATTTGAAAGTGAATTTGTAGAAAAAATAACAATAAAATTTATCAATTTTCATTGACAAAACGATAAAGTAATGTTATAATATAAGGCAGAGAGAACGTTCCCGTGTGACTGACGGAAAAAGTGGGAAAAACCCACGTGGAGCCGGGAATTTGAGTGCCGACCGTCTGGGCAGTTTTGCACGCAACAAAACTGTCCTTTTGTTGTCCGCAGGAACAAAAAATGAGCGAGAAAGAGAGGGATTGATATGGAACAATTTACAAAAGCTTGGGCGGGCTTTGTGCCGGGCGAGTGGTGCGAGAGCATTGACGTAAGAGACTTTATTCAAAAGAACTATACACCTTATACGGGGGACGAGAGCTTTCTTGCTCCTGCCACTGAGCGTACGATCAGATTGAAGGCAAAGCTTGATAAAAAGCTGAAGGAAGAGAGCGAGCGCGGCGGTGTGATGGGTATTGACACCGAGGTCGTTTCCTCGCTGACTATTTATCCTGCCGCTTATCTGGATAAAAAAGATGAGTTGATCGTAGGCTTGCAAACGGGTGCGCCGTTGGTACGGGCCGTCAATCCTTTTGGCGGTATCCGTATGGCAAGAAGTGCGTGCCGCGCGTACGGTACTGAGCTTTCTCCCGAGATCGAAAAGGCGTTCCAATTCCGCACGACGCATAACGACGGCGTATTCCGCGTTTATACCGAGACCATGCGCGCTATGCGACACACGGGTATTTTGACGGGTTTGCCCGATGCCTATGGCAGAGGAAGAATCATCGGCGACTACCGCCGCGTAGCATTGTACGGCATCGACTTTTTGATTGAAGAAAAGAAGAAGGATAAGCAGGAGCTTGGCAAAAAAGGAATGAGCGAGGAGGTCATTCGACTCTCCGAGGAGCTTTACAAGCAGATCTCTTTTTTGGGCAAGCTCAAGGAAATGGCTGAGCTGTACGGCTTTGATATCTCCGGTCCTGCAACCAACGCGCAGGAGGCTGTGCAATGGGTGTACTTTGCTTACCTTGCCGCAAACAAGGAGCAAAACGGTGCGGCAATGTCGCTCGGACGTGTAGGAACCTTTTTGGATATTTATTTGGAAAGAGATATTCAGGCAGGCCTTTTGACCGAGGAGGGCGCGCAGGAGCTGATCGACCAATTCGTTATGAAGCTGCGTATGATCCGCCATTTGCGCACACCCGAGTACAACGAGCTCTTTGGCGGCGACCCCATGTGGATCACCGAGGCGGTTGGCGGCGTTGGCGAGGATGGCAGACCTCTGGTTACCAAAAACGCATTCCGCTTCCTGCATACACTCTATAACCTCGGTTCTGCACCTGAGCCGAACCTGACCGTTCTTTGGTCCAATAAGCTCCCCGAGCCCTTTAAGCGTTATTGCGCACGCGTTTCTATTGATACCGACTCCATTCAGTACGAGAGCGACGATTTGATGCGCCCCCGTTACGGTGACGATTACGCCATTGCCTGCTGCGTCAGCGCAATGAAGATCGGTAAGCAGATGCAGTTCTTCGGTGCGCGTTGCAACCTGCCCAAGATCCTTTTGCTTGCCCTCAACGGCGGACGTGAGGAGAAGTACGATCTGCAGATCGGTCCCGAAATGCCGGTAGTAGAGGACGAGGTGCTGGATTACGATCAGGTACGCAAGCGTTTGGATTTCTATATGAATTGGCTTGCGGCTGAATACGTCAACACCATGAACGTCATTCACTATATGCACGATAAATACGCATACGAAAAGACTCAGCTCGCCCTGCACGACACGGACGTGGAGCGCTTGATGGCGTTTGGTGCGGCAGGACTTTCGGTCATTGCCGACAGCCTTTCGGCAATCAAGTTTGCAAAGGTTCGTCCCGTTCGCGACGAGCGCGGCTTGATCAGTGATTTTGAGGTAGAGGGCGACTTCCCCAAGTTTGGAAACGACGACGGCAGAGTAGATGCCATTGCCTGCGAGCTGTTGGATCAGTTCATTACCGCTCTTCGTGCAACTCCCACCTACCGCAACGCAGTACACACCCTTTCGGTGCTCACCATTACCAGTAACGTCGTTTACGGTAAAAAGACGGGCGCAACTCCCGACGGCCGTGCCGCAGGCGAGCCCTTTGCACCCGGTGCAAATCCCATGCACAACCGCGAGACCTGCGGAGCGTTGGCTTCCTTGAACTCGGTTGCAAAGCTTTCTTACGACTCCTGCCGCGACGGTATTTCAAACACCTTCTCCATCGTCCCCGAGGCGCTTGGCAGAACGGCTGACGAGCGTGTGGATAATCTGGTCTCCATTTTGGGCGGTTACTTTGATTGCAATGCACACCATATTAACGTCAACGTGCTCAACCGCGAAAAGCTGGTTGATGCAATGGAGCATCCCGATCTGTATCCCAACCTGACCATTCGCGTTTCGGGTTATGCGGTCAACTTCCACAAGCTCTCCCGTGAGCAACAAAAGGAAGTCATCAGCCGTACCTTCCACGAGACGATGTAATCGTTTATGAAAGGATATATTCACAGTATTCAATCCCTCGGTACAGTGGACGGCCCGGGCGTACGCTCGGTCGTCTTTACCGAGGGTTGTCCCTTACGTTGCGCCTATTGCCAAAATCCCGATACGTGGGAGCGGCGCGAGGCTGATGCATGGGAGCCCGAGGCACTTGTTGCGCGTCTGATGCGTTTTTACGCGTATATCAAAAACGGCGGCGTGACCTTTTCGGGCGGCGAGCCGCTGTTGCAGGCAGAATTTGTTTGCGAGGCGGCAAGGCTGTTGCATTGTGAGGGCTTGCACGTTGCCGTAGATACCTGCGGCGTGCCCGATACACCTGCCGTCAATGCTTTGCTGGAGCAGGTGGATCTGGTGCTGTTGGACGTCAAAATGACCACCGAGGAGGACTATTTGCGCTACACGGGTGGCAGTCTTTTGAAGACGCTCACGTTTTTGGATAAGCTGGAGCGCCTGCAAAAGGACACTTGGATCCGTCATGTCGTCGTCCCCGGCATCAACGATAATGAGGAGGACTTGCGGCGTCTGGCTGACCTGCTGCGCGGCTACTCCTGCATCAAGCGCGTGGAGCTGTTGCCCTTTAAAAATTTGTGCTTGGAAAAATACCGCACGATGGGCATCTCGTTTCCACTTGAGGGAACGCCGCCTATGTCGCAAACGGAAACAGAACGCCTTGCGCAGCTTTTGAAATAAGAAGCACAAACGGATTTCAGCATAAAAAAGAAGAGGAAAGAAATGGCGGTTGCCCCTTGCGGGCAAGACGTAGTGCAAAAAGGACGAGAAAAGCGCACTTTTCTTAAAAAGATAAAAGCAGATAATCGCTCACAACAGCGGATTATCTGCTTTTTTATATTAAAATAAACTTTTTAAATATATGGATACTTGATTTCCTTTGGTATTTGTAAAAACAGACTCGCTCGTTTCAAACCCAAGAGAACAATGCAACGCTATACTTGCGGTATTATTGGTTCGAACCTCCTGCGAAACGATTTTGAATCCTTTTTCTCTTGCTATTTGACATGCGCGTATCATTGCTTCTTTGGCAAAACCTTTTCTTCGGTACTCGCAAAAGACCTCCGGTCCGATCGACACGACCTCTGACGTGTGCTGATATAACGAAAGGGTGCCAACAATTTTGTCATCAAACACAATCGCATACATTTCAAAATACTTGCCGTTGAATTGCTTTTGATTCCAATCATAAATCAGAACTTCTGTTTGTTCTGTGGTTAAATTCGAATGTCCGTGTTCTTGCAATTCCAAGGCATCTTCTTTTTTGAAATTTCTCAAAAGTACCATACGTTTCTCATCCTTTTGTGATTGTTTTCTCCGCTTGTGCATCAAATTCGTAAACGCGTATCATTCCGTTGGATACCGATGCCTCTACCTCTTCATCGGAGAGCGAGACGATCACTTTGTCGGTCGTAGCTTGTAACAGTATCGCTGTGGCGCGCCTGAGCTGCGATTTTCCACCAATCACCACCGTTTGAATTTTGGAGTCGGCGATGCGCTTGATCTCGGCGGAAAGAATTGCACCAAGAAAGAAGCTGTAGCACTCCGTTGGCGTGGCCGAAAAGAGATTTTTGAGGATGCGCACCTTAAAGAGTGCCTCGTTGATGCCTTTCGCATCGGCGTAGCGATAACCGTCAAGGAGCTTTTCCTCACAAAGCTCGGTGACCGAAAGATCCACCGCATCACGTAAAATCGTTCCTCCCGAAAGCGCGGCGATCATCTCCCCCGTCAGCATGGTGGAAAAACGAACGATGCGACCGTTGCGGTCGGTTTCGATCAGCTTGGAATGCGAACCAGGTAGCACGTACAGACATTCTCTCGCAGAGGTATCGATCAAGCCCATCAGCTCGGTCTCCTCTCCGCGCATCATGTCAACGGTATCGGGGGTATTTCCCACTGTTTTGACACCGCGGATAAAAGTGAAGGGGATTGTTGTGATATCCGGAAAAAAGGCGTCGTGCATATTTGCGTGCAGTTCCGCGATTCCAACAGGTGCCTGCAGATGGGGGAGTGCACATAGCCCAAACTCCGAGGTGATCATACCGGATGCCAGCACGCGGCAAACGTCGCCCTCGCAAAGCTGATGCCGCCCCAGCAGGGTGGAAATAGCATCACGAATGCCATGCCGCAGAGCCGTTCCACCGTCAATTCCCGCGCGCGCCCCCAAGGGGATGCGAACGGTATCAAGCAACAGCCTGTCTCCAATCAGCGAAACACGCGTGTTGGTCGTTCCGCCATCTACGGTCAAATAATATCTCATTGGTTTGCCTCCTGCCATGCATCGACAAAGAGCTTTGCCAAGGCACTCACGCCTGCAAAGTCGCCGCTCTCGATCATCTTTTTGTTGACGATGTTCGAGCCAATGCCAAAGCCGCACACACCTGCGGCACGGTAGTCCTTCATGTTACGCTCGTCAACGCCGCCCACGGCAAGAAAACGGATATGTGAGAGCGGTGCACGAATCGCCTTGACGTAAGGGAGCCCGAGCGAGGTGATGGGGAAGAGCTTGACAAAATCGGCTCCCGCACGGTGAGCCGCCTGCGCCTCGGTTGGGGTCAGTGCACCGGGGATGGAAACGAGCCCGAGCGCGACCGTTGCGCGAATGACCTCTGCATTGGTATCGGGGGAGATGATAAATTCGCCGCCTGCCTTTGCGGTAAGCGCGACCTGTTCTTGGGTCAGCACCGTTCCCGCGCCGATGTGCATACGGTCTCCAAAATGCTCCTTGAGCATGCGAATCCCCTCGGCGGTGGTAGCATCGGGCGTGCTTCCGTCTGCGCTGTAGGTGATTTCCAAAAGGCGAATGCCGCCTTGGTACATCGCTTCGGCGGTTTCGATCAGATATTCGTTTTTAATTCCGCGCACAATGGCAATCACGCCCTCGCGCTCGATTTGTGCAATGACTTCCGATTTATTCATTGTGGTACTCCCTCCCTTGGGCTTCGTTATTCGTATTATAGCATACGGCGCAAAAAATGTCAATCAAAATCCACTTTTTTCAAGAATAATCTTTACAAATCCTTCTATTTGTGATATGATATGCATATCAACCAAAAGGAGGTCGCAGACCGTGCAAGAAAGCTTATATCACGGCTATCGCCGTATTGATTTTACGTTTGAGGGCAGAGATGCCGTTCTGATCTTTCCCAAAGAGGAGAACAGAACGCCCAAGTGGATGATCAAGACCGAGTATTTTGATGCTTTTCCAGAATTGGAGATCGCCATGCTGGGCAGAGGCTATCACCTCGCGTACCTGAAGAATATTAACCGTTGGGGCATTGACGAGGATCAGACCGCCAAGCGCAATTTTTCGGAGTACCTGCAAAAGGAGTATGGATTAAACCGCCGTTGCGTTTGCATTGGCATGAGCTGTGGCGGCTGGCAGGCGGTCAGCTTTGCGTCGCGCTACCCGTCCTACGTGTCTCTGTTGTATCTTGACGCACCTCTGCTCAGCTTTTTCGGCTTGTGCGAGCCTTATCGCACCGATTGGATCGAGGAGCACAAGCGCGCGCGCGGCTATGCAACCGCCGGCGAGCGTTTTACCGACAGTGATCTGCCCATTCACCGCCTTGGTACCTTGACCGCTAACCGCTTGCCCGTGGCTCTCGTTTATGGCGGTGCCGACAAGGTGGTCGATCCCATTCTCAACGCCGAGGCGCTCCTGGATTGGTACAACCTGCAAAACGCGCCCATTAAAACCTGGTACAAGCCCGATTGCGATCATCACCCCCACGTGGCTGTCAACCTCGAGGAGGTTATGGACTTTATCGAGGCGAATGAGATTTGATAAGATTTGATAAGAGGAGAAAAAATGTATATAACACCTTTTGAAAGCGAGCTGTCTTATCCTCGCCTCCGCTCGCTTTTGCTCCCGCGAGCGGCAAGGCACCTCCAAGACCCTATCCGCTCAGAGAGTTGTTTTGCAGGTGGTAGGGGAAATGCGTTAATGGTGTGCGGTATTTATTCGCATTTATAGAACTAAAAGTAAGAGCCGCTTGTTTTTACACCAAGCGGCTCTACTAAATGTGAATAGCATATTGTCTTATAGGACTTAAATCTATTACGCTTTTGAAAGAATATATAATGTATCTCCATCTGTCAACATTGCATTTTCTGTGTTGTACAGTAGATTTACAGATTGCAGATTTTCAACATAGGAATGAGTACGATTGTTTTCGAATTTTTCAAAGTCCTGTAGTTTTTGTTGGAGTGCCTCTTGATTATGTTTACTGATGGAGTCTCCTGCATTGATAAGTGTTTCATCTACACTGCCTTCCTTGATCAACGGGACTGCTCCAATTGCTTTGCCCAAGCTTTTTGTGGCAATACCGATTCCATCAAGAATTTTTGTTTCAATAGAGGTATGTTGATATTTTGCTATCTGGTCATGACAATCGAAATATAGTGCCTCGTAGCGCTTTGCCATATTTGTAATTTTTTCGGTAACATTTTCAACAAGTGTAGGTTTAAAATCTTTTTGGAGAAGAATGTCTAAAAACGAACTGAAAGCAAAAAGCTGGCATGCAAGCTGATATTCTGCAAATTGATAAGTAATTGAGTCAAGAATGGTTTGCGCATCTTTTGCACCATGTAATAATTTTTGCTTTTGTAATTCTGTAGCGATTTGGTTTTGATAAAAATCAATATCTTGGTATGCTGCTGTTTTGATGGATAATACTTCATTTGTTCGGGATATGCAAAAAGCTTCACTATGGCAATTTAATTTATAATCTTCCATAATTTCTGCGAGCATATTCAAATTTCCACGTTGTTTAGATTGTTTTTCTTGTTTTAAAAAATGCAAAACCTCTTCTACGCTTTTTTGAATACCCTCCAGCTTTTTTTCAAGGCTCATCAATGCAACCGCAACGATCATTAAGGTTGGATCAAGAGGTAGTGTAGTGGTTGTTGTTTCGGAGATTGGGAGACCGCCGAATTCTTTGAATTGCAATCTTCCTGCAATGATGTTCTTGCCTTGTGCATTTTTTTGCATAATATTTCCGTTGATGCCAAAGTCGCCAAGTTGTAAAGTGCCTTGAATGTTTTTGGGATTGATGGCAATATATAAAGGTTCTTTGGTATTAACGTTTTTTTGTACGGATTGTACGACTGTTC